>NZ_JAKTID010000086.1:0-62276 GCF_027854795.1 Acinetobacter sp. AOR34_HL
TCTGAGCAACAACTTTCATCTGGCAGCATCCACCATTGCTGCAATTTATAAAGACCGCTGGAAGATTGAGTTATTCTTTAAAGCCATCAAGCAGAATTTAAAACTGAAGTCATTTCTAGGTCGAAGCCGCAATGCGATACAAACGCAAATATGGATTGCATTAATTGCCTATTTGCTGGTGAACTTCGCTAAACACATGGCACAAGAAGGATGGAGTGTTCAGCGTTTACTGAGAATTATTCAGGTCAATTTATTTGAAAGGAAACTTTTAAGGTCACTCTTTGTGCCTGATAAAAAATGGCGAAAACAAGAAGAACCTCAATTGAGGTTCATCTTGTGATATTTGTGGGACAGCAGTGGCCGTAAGGCTGCTTTTTTATGCAAGCTCATCGTCTTGAGGTCGAGGTGTTTTATTTGCTGGAATTTGCTGTTCCTGCTCTTTGCCTCGGATCACAGAGGGGTAGTTCCATGAAGCAAAACGGACAATCAGAATAGCCAAAGCTAAGATCAAAATGGATCCTGTGATGATGACCTGATCCATAGACGCTTTGTGATTATGTTGAATATCTGCGATAAGCAAGCGTGTAAGTGCTGTGATTGCAACATAAATCAGAAATCGTACAGGCATATGGTTGGTTTTGAAGTAAATTCCAACCATAGCGCCAAGCTCTAAGTAGATAAATAATAATAAAATATCATCAATCGTCGCATATTTTTTGACGGTTAAAATATCAATTACGGTATGAACTGCTGACCACGCGATCATACAGCCAATAATAAACAAAGCTAAATAATGGAATGCTTCAACGGCATAGTGACCAAATCTGTCAAATAAGCGTTGAATGCTTTCGAGTCTCTCTTTTGAAGTCGGCATAAAGATTAAATATTCTATAAAAATGTATAAAGATATTATGCAATTGTTGTGCAAAAATTTAATTATTGACATAAAAAGCTGCCTAAACCAGATGATTTAGGCAGCTTCTAACATTACTTTACTTTGGAGTTAAGATTGATTTGTAAAATAGTCTTCACTGAAGTTCATGATGAGATCAGAACCAGCTTCAACTTTCTTAATGCGTGCCTCTAACTCAGGCAAGATACGAGTCACAAAGTATCGAGCTAAAGCAAGTTTGTTTTGATAGAAGTCACCTGACTTATCTTTAGCAGCAGCAGCAATTTTTGCAAACATGTAGCTGAAGCTGAGTAAGCCAACCGCATGTAAGTAATCTACAGCAGCAGAGTTAGGGAACTCTACATTCTCAGCTGCTTGCTCAATGATGAATTGAGTAACCGCTTCTACTTCAGTTGCTGCATCTAAAGTTGCATCTTTAATGAAGTTCAAATCTGCATCTAATGTATTTGCAAAGTCACGAATTTCAGCAATGTATTCAGCGATGAAAGCACCACCATTCTTAATCACTTTACGACCGATTAAATCTTGTGATTGAACACCGTTCGTTCCTTCATAGATTTGAGCAATACGAAGATCGCGGATACATTGTTCCATACCCCATTCACGGATAAAACCATGACCGCCAAATACCATTTGTGCATCTAGCGTTGCTTGGAATGCTGTATCTGTTAGATAAGCTTTAGCGATAGGTGTTAAAAGCGCAACACGGTCATTGGCTTTTTTAACAGCTTCAGCATCGGTTGAGAACTTCGTAATATCGAGCTGTTGACCGACATAAACAGCAAATGCACGTGATGCTTCATTGTTAGCACGTACGTTTAGTAACATACGACGAACGTCACCGTGAACTAAAATGCTGTCTGCAGGTTTGCTTGGTGACTGAACACCTGAAGCGCTACGACCTTGTAAACGATCAGTGGCGTATTGTGCAGCATTTTGATAAGCAAATTCAGAAGCACCTAGACCTTGGATACCCATCGATAAACGTTCATAGTTCATCATGACGAACATCGCTGCAAGACCTTCATTTTCTTTACCAACGAGGAAACCTTTAGCACCGTCAAAGTTCATGACACAAGTCGCAGACGCTTTGATCCCCATTTTGTGTTCGATTGAACCGGCACCAACTAAGTTACGTTCGCCTAAAGAACCATCTTCATTTACAAGATACTTAGGTACGATAAATAAAGAGATACCACGTGAACCAGCAGGAGCATCAGGTGTCTTTGCAAGAACTAAGTGAATGATGTTTTCAGCGAGGTCGTGATCACCACCTGTAATAAAGATTTTTGTACCTGTGATGTTGTAAGTACCATCTTCATTACGTTCAGCTTTGGTTTTAATAATTCCTAAATCTGTACCTGCATGCGGTTCAGTTAAGCACATCGTACCTGACCATTCGCCAGAGTAGATTTTAGGTAAATAAGTTTCTTTTTGCTCTTGAGATGCATAGCTGTTTAATGCCATACCTGCACCTACAGAAAGAAGTGGGTAGAGCAAGAATGATGGATTGGTTGCGAATAACATCTCATCAGAAAGAACAGTCAGCATTTTTGGCATTGCCTGACCGCCCCATTCCTCATCAGCACCTAAGCCAATCCAACCACCTTCGGCATATTGACGGAAAGCATCTTTGAAACCAGCTGGAGTGAATACTTCACCATTTTCCCAACGAGCGCCTTCTTCATCACCTGTACGGTTAAGAGGATGAGTTACATTCTGCGCAAATTTAGCCATTTCTTCTAAAATAGCTTCAGCCGTTGCCGCATCTACATGAGCAAGTTTTTCATTAGCTTGCCAAAATTGTTCTGCGTTAAATACATCATTTAAGATGAATTTCATGTCTGCTAAAGGAGCATTGTAAATTGGCATAATCGTTCCCTTCTAGGCACAGGCTCTGTGCAAAGTGATCAAATAAAACGAACAAATAAATGAATAATCTAAATTTAGCATTGATTAAACAAAAAAAGGACGGTCAAAACTGACCAGTCCTTTTTTTGTGATGAACGTTGCATCTCACTCTAATCTATGATTAGAACGCGAAGTGTTCCGCATCAAGTTCAAACAATGGCGCAACACCAGTTGAAAGTACATCTACATGTGAGCGAACACGTGGCAAAATCTTCTTGAAGTAGAAGCGAGCAGTCGTTACTTTTGCATTGTAGAAGTCAACGTCAGTGGTGCCTTCAGCTAGTTTCTCCTGAGCAACCAATGCCATACGAGCCCATAGGTAAGCAAGCGTTACATAGCCAGAGAAATACATGTAATCAACTGCAGCTGCACCAACTTCATCAGGGTTTTGCATTGCGCGCATACCGATTTGCATCGTGATGTCGCCCCACTCTTTGTTTGCAGCAGCTAAAGGTGCAACAAATTCTTGCATTGCTGCGTTGTCTTTGTTCGCTTCAACAAATTTATGGATGATCTTAGTGAAGTCTTTCAACATTGCACCTTGAGTTTGCAATACTTTACGACCTAAAAGATCAAGTGCTTGAATTTCAGTTGTTCCTTCGTATATGCAAGCAATACGTGTATCACGTACAATTTGCTCCATACCGTATTCAGAAATAAATCCGTGACCACCAAATACCTGAACACCATGTTTTGCAGATTCAGAACCAGTTTCAGTTAAGAATGCTTTAGCGATTGGTGTTAACAGAGACAAGATGTTGTCAGCAAATTTACGCTCTTCTTCAGTTTCGCCTTTTTCAACGATATCTGCATACTGAGCCAATAAGTAAACAAGTGCACGACCACCTTCAGCAAATGCTTTTTGAGTTAAAAGCATATTACGAACAGCAGGGTGAACAATAATTGGATCTGCTTCTTTTTCAGGCGCTTTAGGACCTGAAAGTGCACGCATTGCTAAACGATCTTTCGCATATGCTAAAGCACCTTGGAAAGAACCTTCAGATGCAGCAAGACCTTGAACGGCTGTACCAATACGTGCAGTGTTCATGAATGTGAACATGCAGTTTAGGCCGCGGTTTTCTGGTCCGATCAAGTAACCTTTTGCTTTATCAAAGTTGATCACACAAGTTGCGTTACCATGGATACCCATTTTGTGTTCGATTGAAGCACAACGTACAGCGTTACGCTCGCCAACTGAACCATCAGCATTTACAAGGAATTTCGGTACGATGAACAGCGAAATACCTTTAGTGCCTTTAGGTGCTCCAGGTAAACGTGCAAGAACGATGTGAACGATGTTGTCAGCCATGTCATGTTCACCAGCAGAGATAAAGATTTTCTCGCCAGAAATTGCATAGCTACCATCATCATTTGGTTCTGCTTTGGTACGAATAATACCTAAGTCTGAACCTGCATGAGATTCAGTTAAGCACATTGTACCTGTCCAAACACCTGATACAAGGTTTGGCATATACGTCGCTTTTTGTTCATCAGAACCATGGTGTTCAATTGTACGAACAGCACCATGAGAAAGACCTGGGTACATACCCCAAGACCAGTTCGCTGTACCGACCATTTCAGAGATGGCAATCCCTAAAGAGTTTGGTAACGCTTGACCACCGAATTCTTCATCAGCAGATAAAGATGGGAAGCCAAGTTCGATATATTTTTGATACGCTTCTTTGAAACCAGTAGGCGTAGTGACAACACCGTCATTCCAAGTACAACCTTCACGGTCGCCTGATTGGTTGATAGGAGAAAGTTCATTCTCACAGAAATCTGCCGCTGCTTCTAAATATTGATCAACCAATTCACGGCTTACGGTGCCCTGAAATGCAGGCAGTTTTGCGTAATGTGCTTCAGCATTTAATAATTCGTGCAATACGAACTGCATATCACGTAAGGGTGCTTTGTATTGTGGCATAGCGGGTTCCTCAATACTGGTCAAACCAGAGTTATAATCTTAGTCAATGATAAATGTGCCCAATTAATGGCACCATTTTGTACCCCTAATCGTGCAACAAGTTATAGTTTGGTACAAGCTATTACAGGTCATTTCTTAGTGACTGCGAAGTCAAAGATTGTCATTTTGCCTGTATAAGCACTGAGATTGTATGTGTTTTTTCTAATTTTTACTTGTACTGCTTGTTTAAAATCGTAAGCAGCTGTGTAGTGGTTATTTTGATCTGAATTAATGATGATAATGTAAGTGAGATCATCGGAATCAATATTTTCACGATTTATTATGGCGCAACTTTGCAAACTTTCATCAGGTTTTTATTTTTAGATTAATTTTTAGAAAATGAAAGTAACCAGTACTCTTGAGTAATTATTAGTTATGATTTTATAAGTGTCTCGTATGCATTGATAAAAAAAGGCGCTGTGAAGCGCCGTAATGAAGAGGGTTAAGTAGTTGGATGCATTTGACGCTTAAATTGTGATTGATCAGGGCTGAAACGGACTTCACAAGTACCTTCGATGACACGATTATTCCATTGAATATTCACGCGTTCACCAATGCGCTTTCCTTGACATGCTTGTTCGATCTTCGCTTTTTGAGCTTGATGATGTTGACGCATTTGTTCACGTTGTTCTAAACGCTGCTCACGCTTAGCTTGCCACTCGGCACGCTGTTCAGGGCTAAGATTTTGGCGCTGCATTGTATGATGTCGATGATGATCTCTATTCATATTTTGTTCAGCAGGCGTAGTGGATTGGCAAGCTGCTAAAGCTAGTGTTGAACCGAGAACTGTGCTTAAAATTGCAATCTGAGTCTTCTTCATTTTTTATCCAGTAAACTACTTGCTCATTGATGAGTTAAAGATTAGACAATAATGATGAAGAAACAATGGAGAGTTTTTTTCTGACATGTTGGTTACAATCAAAAGGTAGATCCATGTTGAGACTATATATTTGAGTATTCGTCGTATTCCTATAGCTTTACGCTTATTCCTAACCGTCTTGTTAACAACGTTGTTGATCGCCACGATTAGTTTGGGGATTTTACATTGGACGATGCAAAAGAACTTTGCTCGATATGTTGCCGATGTGGAAATGCAAAAGTTAGATCGTTTGATTGCCAATTTGGGGAATGTATATAACGTTTATCAAGATTGGGGGAATGCGATTCAGGCGCAAATTTTACAAATCGAAGGAACTGCCGCACCAGATGACTATGATCGTTTATCACAGTGGTGGTTGCGTCGTCAGTACGACATTGCTTTGCAGCAAAGATACTTTAATGAACATACTTTATTAAGCATGTCTCCAAGCTTATCGCAAAATAATGCGGAAATAAGAAATCGCCAAATTTTTAATACCGAAGAGCTGAATATCCTCAAGCAAAATCTGCCGTCGGAATATCAACCATTTGAGGGTTTAAAATTTCCATTAAGTCCAAGTCAATTTAAGTTAAAAAAAGATAGTTCTGAGCAAAAGTCTAATAAGCAAAATGATGATACTCAAAATGGAAAAAAACGTTTTGTTTCGATTCCAGATCGGTTGGGACTGAGTTCTCGCTTGTCTCTTTATGATGCAAAACATCAATTTGTTGTTGGTGAACCCGCAACAGATCAAATCTCTTACCGTCCGATTTTGGTAGGTCAACAAGTAGTGGGTTACTTAGGTTTAAAGCCTGTGCTTGATCAAGATGATGCCTCAAGTATTAATTTCTTTAGTAATCAGAAACGTTATTTATTCTTGGTTTATGTGCTGACTGTATTGTCGAGTTTGGTTGCAGCATTGTTGATGGCAACTTATTTTAAAAAGCCAATCCAGCGCTTATTAAAAGCGACCTCAGAATTGACCAAGGGTAACTATCAACATCAGGTAGCGATTAAGCGTAATGATGAATTAGGCGATTTATCTAATCAGTTGAATCATTTGGCTGATATTTTGCATCAACATGAAGAGTCACGTCGTCAATGGGTTGCTGATACTTCGCATGAGTTAAAAACGCCTTTAGCTGTATTACAGGCACAAATTGAAGCGATGCAGGATGGGATTCGTAAGGCAACACCAGAGCACTTAAATGCCATGATGTTGCAAGTCTCTAGTTTAAAAAAATTAACTCAAGATTTAGCTGATTTGGCTCAAGCTGATGCTCAACAACTTAAATGTTATTTTGCTGATGTAAATCCTTGGGAGATTATTCAGCAAGAAGTTGAAAACTTTAAATCAACTTTTGAACAGCATCAGTTAGAAGTTTCACTTTCTGGCGAAGGAGCGATTCTTTCATTAGACCGAGATCGATTTAAGCAAATCATTGTTAACTTGTTAGGAAATAGTGTTCGCTATACCGAACAAGGTGGGAAAATACAGATTCATACTCAACAAAATGCTAAACAGTGGATATTGTATGTGGATGACAGCCCATTTGGTGTGAATGATGAGCAGTTAGCGCGTTTAGGCGAGCGTTTCTATCGTGTTGATGATTCTCGTACTCGGAGTACGGGAGGGACGGGTTTAGGCTTGGCTTTGTCTTGTAAATTGGCACAAGCATTGGGTGGTTCACTGACATTTGAGCATTCATCATTAGGTGGTTTGCGTTGTGTTCTGACTTTTCCAAAACAAATCAAATAACTTTTTATTCCTCTATTTCTGAGGATGTGATGTATAGGATGTAGACCATGAAACATATTATGTTGGTTGAAGATGAAGTAGAGCTAGCACAGTTGGTTCGAGATTATTTAGAGGCTGCTGGTTTTGAAGTCAGCATGTTTCATGATGGTCAAGATGCTTATACTCAATTTCAGCAACGCAAACCAAGCCTGATGATTTTAGATTTGATGGTGCCACGTATGGATGGATTAACGATTTGTCGTAAAGTCCGTGAGCAATCAGATTTACCAATTATTATGGTTACTGCACGTACTGAAGAAATCGATCGTGTGTTGGGGCTGAATATGGGTGCTGATGACTATATTTGTAAGCCATTTAGTCCGAAAGAGTTAGTTGCGCGAGTGCAAGCCGTGTTACGTCGCTTAGAGCGAAAAGCTGAGCCTGAACAGAATGATTTATTCCGTATTGATAAAGCTCAGCAACGAATTTGGTATCAACAAAAAGCGCTGACGCTAACGCCAACAGAGTTCCGTTTATTAGAATTGTTTTTAGAGCATTTAGGACAAGTCTATTCACGTGCGCAGCTTTTAGATCACATCAATCCTGACAGCTTTGATGTCGCGGATAGAGTGATTGATAGTCATATCAAAAACCTTCGTCGCAAAATTACAGAAGCTGCAGACACAGGAAATCGTCATGAGTGGATACAAGCCGTTTATGGGGTCGGTTATCGTTTTGAATACCCTGAATAATTTTATGCTAGCCTTATGTAGATCATAAGGCTAGCTTTTCTTTTTTAGAAACACACCAAAAAACACATGATTTGTGACTTATCTAAACTTACATTAATCGTATCGCCATCTTTGGGGATGGTCACAGGTTTCTCAAAAGAAGTCCCTTCTTTCACAATATAATTCCAACGAGCAATTTGGTCGTTTGAGCCGATATATTGATTCCCCACATAAACATCAGTTCGCCCAACAACTTCAGTATGGCTAACATTTTTTTCATAAGAAAAATTTGCAATGAGAATGTATTCACCCGCAGGTAAGTTGGTAAATTTAAAACGTCCTTGATCATCTAAAATACGCGTAGACATGAAATGTTTGAGAATAGATTCTGGAATATGAGTTGGTAGCTTTTGATCACGTTTAACTTTTTCATACCATGCTTTAAATTCATCTGTCATCCAGATTAAACCAACAGCTTGTGTTCCTTTGGGTGGATATTGTTTTTTTGCAAGAATTGCACCTTTGTAAAATGCTTGTCCTGTGATCGTTGAATTACCAACAGGGCGAATTTCAGCTGTTGCTTGTTTTAGTGATTTTATTTTGACCGCTTTACCCGCGAGACAATCCTGCATCGCTGTTCGTGCTTGAGCTAAACCATCATAGTCAAGTGTGTAAATCGTGGCATTGTTCAATTTTAATTGTAGGTTTTTTTCTTGATCACGCATAGATTTAAGCGTTTGCTGAATATCTCCTGTGTTAACTGCAAGCATACCTGTACTTGAACTTGGCAAAAGTTGAGCTTTTAGGGGGGTTGCAGCTAAATCTTGCTGTCGAAGTTCGACTCGCATTTCTTCTGCTGTATGCGTGGTAGGAATGTTTTTACCTTGAAATAGGATCGTTGCATGTGAAGTTTTTTTTGTAGCACCAAAAATAGAAAAACTGTTTTCAGTATCTTTAGTAGAAATAAATCGAATAGCACAGTTGAGTTTAGGCTGGTTTAAGTCTTGTTTTAGCATCCAAACGCCAAGAGGAGATCTTGAAATGATTTGTGTATCTTCATCAAACGAAGGTGCTGCATGCAGCAGACACGAACTGGAAAGTGCAAAAGCAAATAGTATTTTGGTATGTGTGTTGAAAGGCATCTGAAAACTAATCCTAATCATGTGTAGTTTATTGTTTTAAACCTAAGTCGCTATGTTTCATTTCAATCTGAATGTATATGCTAAATTCACCATGAATTCTAGTCACAAAAGCTGAGTGCTGATCCAAAATTTAAAATCACCAAATCTTGGGAGGAGATTATATTGTGTTGTTTGAATTTTATACAAATTTTACTATCTTAGGTCTAAGACTTAAAAGACTAACAACGAATTTCATTGTGAGCTTATTGTTTACATAACTTTGTTAGGGCGTTTGGATGTGTAGAATTCTTTCACAAAGAGATAAATCTAATAAGAAAAATGAGCCTTTAATTTTATCCTGTGGATAACCACAGTATTATCCACAGAAAATGTGGATAGTTTGATAATGATTTTGCAGAAATAATCTACTGATAAAGTACTTAGATAATCAATGAACGGTCTAGTATTAAGCGTATTTTATTAATTTACAAAAGCTTATGCTGATTTTTTAAGTGCTAGGGGATATAAATCTAGATGATGAACTTATGCTGTGACTAAGCCTTGTCCAGTTTAATCACAATATTTATCTCCAACACAACTTCAATGGGCTTGATTCAATTATGGATGAATAATTATTTGCGTGCCATTTTTAACAAGTTGCCAAATTTCATCCATATCAGCATTTATCACGGCAATACATCCTAAAGTCCAGTCTTTACGAGGCATATAAGTGGAACTCGCAGGGAATGCTGTTGCAGGAGTAGGGACTGTGCCATGAATCATCACATCACCGCCCGCTGACTTTTGCCGTTGCTTTGCATAAGCGAGATCATTCGGATTTGGATAGGAGATATGCAAAGATTTATAATAAGCACTTTGAGGATTGCGCCAGTCAATTGTATAAGTGCCTTCTGGTGTTTTACCATCACCTTCAAATTGTTTATGCCCAATCGGATTGAAGCCTAAGCGAATCGGATAACTTCGAATGATTTGATCATGGTGTTTGAGTTTCAGTTGCCGTTGTTGTTTAAAAACTTCTATTGTCGTTACAGGCTTAGTTTTATTAATCTCTTCTATTTCTTTAGCTGAAAGGGGTGGGTGAATAGGAGCTAAGTTAGGAATAAACTTTTCATATTTATAAAAAGCTAATCCTAACAAAATAACCAGTAATGCAAATCCAATAGCCAGCCCTAACTTCATACAATATCTTCTATGATGAACAACTTACTGATATTTCAGGTACATCACTCGGAAGTGGGGCAGTATCTTGTTCGGTTTCTAAGTCTGATTTTCGTGTGTAGGGTTGATTTAGCAACTTGAATAAACGATCAACTTCACTAAAGTCTCCACGTTCCGCTTGTTCAATGGCTTTTTGAGCCATGTGATTACGTAAAATGTATTGAGGATTCACTTGTTTCATTACAGTATCTAATTCATTCGTATCCTGATGTTCTCGAATTGTTTGATACTGTTGGAGAAAGCTATCAAACTGACGGATATCTAAACAATCATCACGAAGAGTTTTATATTGCTTATCCTGAAGGCGAATAAAACTTTGCGTATAGTCCAGTTGTTCAGTTTGTAATATTCGTAAGAATGCAAAACTGCAATCCAAGCTGTCTTTATGGAAATGTGGCAGTCCCATTTTTTGGCACAAGCCTTGACCATAATGCGCTAAAAAAGCTGGCTCAAACTGTTCTAAACATTTTGCCAAATCCAGTTTGAACTGTTCTTTTTGTTCAGGTTTGGCTAGCGGAATCAGATTATTTAACCACGTCCACAGATTCCAGTGTCCAATGCTTGGTTGATTCTGATAGGTATAACGCCCCTGATAATCTGAGTGGTTATTGATCCAATTCGGACGGAAACGTTCCATAAACCCATATGGACCGAAATCTAAAGTTGAACCTGTGATATTGAGATTATCAGTATTCATTACACCATGAGCAAAGCCCACCAATTGCCATTTCGCGATCATGATTGCAGTACGCTCAATCACGCTTTGAGCAAATGCGAGTATTGGATTCTCTGATTGTAGGCATTCTGGATAATGCCATTCGATACATTTTTCAGTGAACTCGGTTAATAATTCAGGTGCGTATTGATTGATCCATTCAAAATGACCGAGACGAATATGACAATCCGAAGTGCGTAATAACATCGCACCAAGCTCTAAAGTTTCACGTTGTACGCCTTGCGTAGAGGTAGTGAAACCTACCGCATGACTTGAAGCTACACCAATTGCATTGAGTGCATGACCTGCAAGATACTCTCGAATTACCGAGCGAAGAACAGCACGACCATCACCCATACGTGAGTAGGGAGTAGACCCAGCACCTTTTAAGTGTAAATCGATAGTTTCGCCATGCTTGTTGAGTATTTGTCCGATCAATAATCCTCGACCATCACCCAATTGTCCTGCCCATTGACCAAACTGATGACCCGCATAAACCATGGCTAAAGGTGGGAAGTCGCTGAAGGTTTTTTGACCGCTGCAAATTTCAACCCAGTTAGATTTATCATCTGCATTCCAAAGTAATTCATCTGCCAGAGCTTCATTAAAGTGACCTGCTTTTGCACCACGTAAAGGGCTTGGTGGTTGTTGGTGATAGAGCTTAGGATTCAGTGAATTGTAACGGGGATTAAATTGCATAAAATAAGGTCAAGAGATGGGTTGAGTAATCACTATATCAAATATAGGTTTGAATAGGCGAATGCTTATAGGCATAAAAAATGGCCTCATTGAGAGACCATTTTGATTGAGTAAATTGATTACTCTGAAACAGGTGCTTTTTTAATATTTCGAACTAAAGTTTCTAAGCATTCACGGTGATGAGCAAGACGATGTTCAAGCAATTGGAAATCAACTTTAAGCTTATGATCCATTTGATGAATCTTTTCAGCCATAGCCGCTTTTTTAGTTTGAAGTTCTTGCTCTTTCAATTTAGCCCAATCATTTAAGGTATTGGTAAATGCTTCATATTCTTGAGCAATACGTTGTTTCATCTGAGCAATATCTGTATTGACATCATGACCATAAATCGCAAGGTCTTGTTCAGCATACTTAAACTTCATCGCAAGTTCAGCTTTTTGGATGTTGAAGCTAGGAATGCGGCGTAAGTTTTTGGCTAAACCAAGTTTAGAGCTTGTCCAAATTAACCATTTAGTTGGATCATATTGCCACCATTTCACGCCGTTACGGTAATCGTATTGGAAAATATGGTGATAATTATGGTAACCCTCACCCCAAGTGAGAATCGCTAAAATGAAATTGTCACGTGCTGTGTTTTCGTCAGTATATGGACGTTTGCCCCACATATGACAAAGAGAGTTGATGAAGAAGGTAACGTGATGGCTAATGAATAAACGAATTAAACCACCAAGTAATAATACGCCCCAAACATCGCCAACAAGCCAACCGATTGGTAATAGAAGACCTGCATGCACTGCGATCACTAATGGAACATAATATTTATGTTGGAACATGACGAGCTTGTCATTTAACAAGTCAGGTGCATTTTTATAGTTTGGTTCAGCCGCAGGGTAGTTACGCAACATCCAACCCATGTGTGCATACCAAAAACCGTTATTGATCGAATAAGGATCTTGATCGACATCATCAACATGGCGGTGATGAGTACGATGACCTGAAGCCCAAAACAAAATACTGTTTTGAACCGCAAAAGTACCAGCAATCATAAGTAAGATTTTAAGAGGTAAAGCTGCTTCATAAGCACGGTGTGCCCATAAACGGTGGTAGCCAGCGGTAATACCTAAACTGCTTACAGCCAGTAAAAAGAACATGCTAATCCATGCGCCCATACTGAAGTCATGATGGTAGCTATAGATTGGAACCGTAATTAGCGCAACGATTGGTAAAAATACCAATGCAAAAATTGCAATCCAATTAATGGGTGCTTTCTTGAGTGGGGCGGAATTCATATCCGTCAGCGCTCCTAATAATCTTGTTTGCACAAGATAATAAAACTAAACGAGATAGCAAAACCAATCATGACGATATATTGCTATTTTATCACTGATATTAGCATGCCCAGATTCATAAGCACTAGTATTATTGTACAGTTGTATCGAAAGAACAGTAACAGAATTCATTTGTTAATATGGTCAATGAATTAAAAGATGAACTAAATCAATGTCTGAGCAAATTACCGTGAAAAATATCATTTCTTATTTGAAGGCATTTTTTAACAAAAGTTTAATCATATCGACAGCTCTTGTGATTTCGGCTTGTCAAAGCCAACCACAAACGACCCAGTCTAAAACCTTGCAGCCAAAACGTGTGAATCAACTTCCAACGCTACAAGTTCGCAAGAGTACAGATGGCGTGCAAGATGTGACGTGGCAAATTACTCACATTCATAACAAAAGGGCATTATTCTTTAATCAATATCCAAATTTCGCTCTTAATTCTGCAACAAACCTAGTCTCTGGTCATACAGGGTGTAATAACCTATATGGTCGTTATACGTATAACTTTGCGCAACACAGATTAGATTTTGATGTGATGGCTGGACATAATAGTTGTGACAAGGCTTTGGCCCAAGAAGCTGATTTAATGGACTCCATGCAGCGTGTGAAAAAGTTTCATTTTGATGGGACGAATTTATATTTGTTAGATGAAAAAGGTCAGCGCCTAATTCAAGCCCAACGCCAAAGATAAAGACGACATAAGTCGTCTTTTTTTACAGCTTGAGGTGTTGCAGTATGAGTTGAGGGACATCTGTAATCAACCCCTCTATACCGAGTTGTTGAAGATGTTTTGCTCGATCAATGTCATTCACAGTCCAAACACTGGTTTTTAAATTCGCATGCTGGGTGAGCTGGATGATCTCATCAGTGGCAAGCTGGTCTTTCCAACCTATTTGCTGACATTCATATTGTTGTGCAAGTTCAATGGCATATTCACCAATTGGGATTTCAACCAACAAACCGCGTTTATAGTGACTACGAATGTGTTGTAAGGCAGCTAAAATTTTGACATCAAAGCTAGTGATCGTTGCTGAAGTCTCAAAACCTTTTAAATCTTGATGTAATTGCTCGATCAGGCGTTCGGCAGCAGCTTCATCTACGACTGCTTTGATTTCCACTTCGATGTGGTCAAAATCTGTTAGGCATTCTAATACATGCGGCAAACTTGGGGTGTATTCTTCAAATGTCCAATGCTGCCATTGATGGCGATGATCAAATTGTTGAGCTTCAGATAAATCGCAGCTATCAACATGTTGTGCTCGACCTGTGGTACGCACAAAATCATCATCATGAATAACTACCAGTTGCCCATCTTTGAGTTGACGTACGTCAAACTCGACTGCACGTATCCCCAGTCCATGTAGATAGCGAAATCCACCTAGTGTATTTTCAGGGGCTTCACCACGTGCACCACGATGACCAATGATTCGCATTTCGACTCACCTTAGAAATAATTATGCTTATTCAATGCTGTCATTAATGTTCTTTTGCCAGAGTACTTCGCTACCGCCTTCTGCACGTTGTAAAGCACGGGAAGCAACAAATAACCAGTCTGATAGACGATTCAATAGCTGTAAAGCCGTTGCTTGAATATTTTGATCACGACTGTGTACCGACATTAATGCACGTTCAGCACGACGACATACAGCACGTGCCTGATGTGCATAGCTACATGCCAGGCTACCTGAAGGTAAAATAAACTCTTTGAGCATCGGCAGCGATTCGTTCATTTGATCAATTTCTTTTTCAAGGAATTCAATACAAATCGGTTGGAGTAAATGATAGTTTGGAATACAAACCTCACCACCTAAATCGAATAGCCAATGTTGAATAAGACTTAAGCTTTTGTCCCATTGGGCTTTGCTTTCTATTTGGCTAGCTGTGATCTGAGCACGAAGTACACCAATCGTTGCATTCAGTTCATCAACATCACCTAAGGCTGTAATACGCAAATCATCTTTAGCTACACGTGAACCATCTCCAAGCCCTGTTGTACCTGAGTCGCCAGTGCGAGTGTAGATTTTACTTAAACGATGTCCCATCAAACTGTCCTACCAATAAAAAGGGGATAATGTCGGTCAAAACATTACCCCGAAAATGGAGTTAATAAAATATTTTTAGGATATTATTGCGCGATTAATAACGGAACGTAACGCCCACTGAAGCTAGACGACCACCATTAACGTAGTAAACACCACCACCGTTATAAGCGGTTTTGTAGTTCACATCACCGATGTTTTCGAGATTAGTGAAGATTTTGATCATTGGCGTTGGTTGCCAATATGCATTGACATTAGTAGTTACGTAACCTGGTGTTGTGGTTGGGGTAGTTGAAGGCCAGTCGGCAAAATCTTTAGATTTAGATTTCGCAACGATAGATGCTGAAATACCGTAGATTCCATCATCCCAACCAGTGGTTAAAGTTAAGCTTTGTTTCGGACGACGATTTAACTCTTTATTTGTTTCATCATCTTTGGCTTGAACATAGGCATATGTTGTATTTAAAAACAACTCATCATGTTGCCACTTAAATGATGCTTCGCCACCTGTAAACGTTGCTTTGTTAACATTAATCAGTTTGCCTGCTTGGAAGCTAATTAAATTATCCACTTTGTTACGGTAAACCGATAACCCCAAATCAATACCATAGTTTAGCTTTTGGTCTACACCAATTTCATAAGAAAAACTTTCTTCTGGTTTTAGGTCAGGATTGGCGCCCCAAGACATCGCATACAGATCATTTGTAGTTGGCGCGCGGAATGCAGAGCCAATATTCGCATAAACACTTGTTAGTGGTAATACTTGGTATCTGATCGCACCTTGACCTACAGTATGTGTACCAAACTTATCGTTATCCTCAACACGAACACCAACTTGAGTTTCTATGCCATCTTGTTGATATTGATGCTGAATAAAATAACCAACAGTATCGACAGACTCTTTGTATTTTACGTCTTCTCCACCCCAAAGATTTTTAGAGTACACATCACCTTTAATGTCTTTATAGGTTGAACCCAATAAAATGTTTTGTGCAGGTGTGAATTGCCATTTGGTATAGAGTTCTGCCTCTTGAGTCGTGCTATATACGTAGTCAGGAGAATTATTTTGATTTAGGTCGTCTTTATACTGTGATAGTCGTGCATGTACAGCTAAGTTCTCTAGAATATTGGCACGTGCTTTTAGGTTAATCGCTTCATTTTTAAAGTCTTGAGAAACTAAATTGCCGTAATTGTCGTAGTCGCTGTAGCCTTCATTTTCACTATAATCAACAGAAGCAGCATAGTTTTCTTGTTCTACACCAATTTTTGCACTATAGCCTTTTTGATCAAAACTCGCTTTCTTCGAGTTTTTAGCATCAGTGACAGGTGTACCATCAGTTTCTAAACGTTGACCACGAAGTTGTGCATAAAAACCATTTTCTGCTAGGTCTGCACCAATTACAGATTTATAAGTTTTATTTTCACCGATCTCACCTGTTACAAAAGCTGAAGTTTTTTCAGGTGTTTTTGAGATGAGTTGTACTACACCGCCAATAGCATCCGCACCGTATAGAACAGATGCTGGACCTTTTAATACTTCAATTTGTTTGATGTCAGTGGTATCAATAAATGGAAGAGAAGCGGCGCCAGATGTATTTGAGTTAAGGCGAACACCATCTCTTAATAATAGTGTGTGATTTGAATTAGTGCCTCGTAGAAAGATTGAGGCTGCTTGTCCGTAACCACCGCTTTGGACCATATTGATTGAGGCATCTGTTTGTAACAATTGCGGTAATGATGCAATTGGAGATTGCTCAAGAATCTTCGGTTCTATGATGTTGATACGGGCAGGGACATCACTAATTTTTTGTTCTGTACGTGTTGCTGTGACAACGATCGTACCGAGTGATGCAGTTTTATTAGTTGATACGGTTTGAGCAAAAGCAGCTGAACTTAACCCCATCGCAATAGCGATAGCCCCAGCCAAATGTGCCGGTTTTAAATGTGTAGACATGATGTCGCTCCATACATTCACCCATCGTGAATGTTAATGTGGAAGTAAACAACAAGCAGGTCTCCGGACTTCACTATATCATCACAATCGTGATGCTATTAATCATCTTCCCACATCATTCAGATGCAGTGATTTGGCTTAGAGCTGAGATTAATAATTCGGTGTTACCGTTGCGAGGGCAGTGTTGGATTTGCACCAACTTCCCTATAAGCAAAAGATTTTGCTTTAGACTTGTTGCGAGATTGAGCGCAGTATAAAGTGTTCACGTTTTTTAAACAATCGCATTTCAGACTGAACTTTGCCCCAAGCTGGTTAAATTGGATTACAATGCGGTGCAATCAAATTTTAATGCTAAAATTGGACTTATTATGCGCCAAATTCAAAGCCGAACTCGCGCCAAGATTTGTGGCATCACACGTGCACAAGATATTCAAGCCGCAGTAAGTGCTGGCGCAGATGCAATTGGTTTGGTTTTTTTCCCTCCAAGTCCAAGGCATGTCACTATCGAAAATGCACAGGAACTTGCGAATCTCGTTCCTCCCTATGTGCAATTGGTGGGTTTATTTGTCAATGCAAGTGCACAAGAAATCCAAACGGTGCTTGATTCAGTTCCTTTAGATGTATTACAACTACATGGCGATGAACCCCCTGAGCAATGCCAACAAATTGCTGCGCAATGTAAGCGCCGTTGGTACAAAGCGATCCAAGTTAAGCCTGATTTAGATGTTGTGACTGAAATTCAACGTTATGAAGCTGCGGGAGCCAGTGCAGTACTTTTAGATGCATGGCATCCTCAGTTAAAAGGTGGGACGGGGCATTGTTTCGATTGGAATCAATTTCCTCAACTTGATATCCCACTGATTTTGGCAGGCGGTCTAACCCCTGAAAATGTGAGTGAAGCTATACACACTACGGCTGCTTTTGCTGTAGATGTGAGCGGAGGCGTAGAGTCCGCAAAAGGTATAAAAGACCAACAACTCATTGAAAAATTTATGCAAGGAGTCCAACGTGGATCAGCAAAATAATGTGATTGACTACACCCAGTTTCCAGATGCTCAAGGGCATTTCGGTATTCATGGTGGACGTTTTGTGTCAGAAACGCTGATGGCTGCGCTTGAAGATTTAGAAAATCTTTATAATCGTATGAAAAATGATGAAACGTTTTTGGCTGAGTTTGATCGTGATCTTGCGTACTATGTTGGTCGTCCTAGTCCTCTTTATCATGCTGAGCGATGGTCTCAGCACCTCGGTGGTGCGCAAATTTACTTAAAACGTGAAGACCTTAATCATACTGGCTCTCACAAAGTAAATAACACGATTGGTCAGGCATTATTGGCAAAACTTTCGGGCAAAAAACGAATCATTGCTGAAACAGGTGCTGGTCAACATGGTGTAGCAACCGCAACAATCGCTGCTCGCTTGGGTATGGAGTGCGTGGTGTACATGGGTGCTGAAGACGTAAAGCGTCAAGCGATGAATGTATATCGCATGCGTTTGCTTGGCGCAAAAGTTGTACCAGTGCAAAGCGGATCAAAAACCTTAAAAGATGCATTAAATGAAGCGATGCGTGATTGGGTAACTAATGTCGATACGACATATTACGTAATTGGTACAGTTGCAGGGCCACACCCATATCCACAACTTGTACGTGATTTCCAGTCGATTATTGGACGCGAAGCGCGTCGCCAAATCCTTGAGCAAGCGGGTCGTCTTCCTGACGCATTAGTTGCTTGTGTCGGTGGTGGTTCAAATGCGATGGGCTTGTTCTATCCATTCCTGAATGATCAAGATGTCAAAATGTATGGCGTTGAAGCTGCTGGTTACGGTATTGAAACAGGTAAACATTCTGCTCCATTGAATGCAGGTCATGTTGGTGTATTGCATGGTAACCGTACTTACCTCATGTCTGATGCACAAGGTCAGATCATTGAAACACACAGTATTTCCGCAGGTTTGGATTATCCTGGTGTTGGACCAGAACACAGTTTCTTGAAAGATATGAAACGCGTTGAATATGTTCCGATTAAGGATGATGAAGCTCTGCAAGGTTTCCGTGATCTCACCAAAATTGAAGGAATTATTCCTGCTTTGGAAAGTTCACATGCGATGGCGTATGTCACTAAACTGGCACCAACAATGTCAAAAGATCAAATCATCATTGCGACTGTTTCAGGTCGTGGTGATAAAGATTTAATGACGGTAGCCCGTATTGATGGCGTCGAAATGGTTGAAATGTAAGTCAACCTCATGCCAAGTTTGTTTATGGTCATGTTGGGTGGTCGACATGCTAAAGCCATTACCGAAGTCCATGATGTGGTTATGGCAATCGGTGATGATGTGCAGGAGATCATTCCTCAACTGAAACAAGCTTGGTTTGGTGAGTTGAAGGGTTTACATATTGACGCTTGGGCTCAGTTTTCTGGAGTTCAGACGCAAGGTGTAGATTATCAAATTCACTTCGCGCTTGCTGCCCCAGCAGTAGACGAGCAAAAGTTATATTTGATCAATCTCGGCGGATATTCAGCAAATCAATTTGGCGAGTTACATCGTTATCACTTGGTGGTTGCTACAAATACTACTCATGCTAAACAGATTGCGAAGCAGTTGATTCCACCAGAGTGGGGTAAACCACATACTGACCGTGTTATTGAGGTGGATGATTGTATCCCAATCGATCATGTTGCAGGGCGTTATGTGCATTTAGTGAAAGGTCTGTTTAAGCCGATAACTTGGCAAAATACTTATCTTCCAATTGATTAAATATCATAAAAAATGGGGAGGCGAAAGCTTCCCCATTTTTTATGTGAACTACTGAATAACTTTAATACGGTTGGTTTCAGGTGCTTGAACAGGTGAATTTTGGTTGATGTATTTTTCTAATGCATCAACGTCTTGTCCACCACCTACACGATTGGTTCCTTTTGTGAGTACAGTAAAGTTATCGCCACCATCTGCAATAAAACTATTTACGGTGACTCGATAAGATTTGCTATCCATTAAAGCCTGCCCAGAAATCATAATTTGAGTCGCACGTGGGACAGCAGTTGCATCTTTTTTATAAGCATAACTCAGCTCTTTAGACGGCTGTAATATACGAGGTCGATCAGCATTTGCCCCAGACCACTGTTGTTCTAAAAGTTCACGGATTTGTTGGCCTGTCAGACTTAAAGTGACAATCGAATTACCAAAAGGTTGTACTGCAAATACATCTCCAAAAGTGATTTGATTATTACTGTTGGTTTGAAGGTCAGCACGTACCCCACCTGGATTCATTAATGTGAAATCAGAGCCTTGATTGCTTGCAGTTAAAGCTGCTGCCTGTTGGGCATCTGCAATTAAATTACCTAAAGCGGTTTCACCACTTTCAGCTGCATTTCGATTAATGACTGTGGTCGCAGTGCCTACGATACGTGCAGAAATTGTAGTTACAGCTTGACGATATTTATCCAGAATCGCTTCGATACTTGGTGTCTTGTTAAATTTCTCATATAAGTTAGTCAAGTTAACCGTAGTCGTTCCAGACGTATATGCTTCGCTTTGAATTGGCACTTGTTGAGCATCTTTCTTGATGACATCCCCAGTTTTACCATCGAGCTCAAGTTTAATGTTGGTAATTGCTGTGCCGTATTGTCCTGCTGAGGTCAATAGAAATGGTTTTTGTGGGTTTAAGGTTGAATAGTCACAGATATAAGACTGGTGGGTGTGTCCTGAAACCACGACATCAACCGCAGTATCTAAACGATCTAATATTCCAGTCAAAGGTCCACTTAATCCTGCGCAGGTTTTCGCATTAAATTTAGTACTTGGCGCTACACCCTCATGTACCACTACGACAATTGCTTCAACCCCTTGCTTTTTTAACTCAGGTATAAGTGAATTGACAGTCTCGGCTTCATCATGAAAATCAACATCTTTGATACCTGCCGCTGAGACAATTGTTGGTGTTGCTTCTAAGGTCAAACCAATAAATGCAACAGGGATATTGCCATAGCGCTTAATTTTATATGCAGGAAATAGTGTTCTTTTGGGATCAGCTTTCAAAGAGACATTTGCTGCTAAAAAGTTAAATTTTGCACCAGCGAAATCTTTGTTAATTTGGCAAGGTTTAGTGGTGGTATATTGCTGACAACCACCATTTTGCAAACGACGTAATTCATCAGTTCCACGATCAAATTCATGATTACCAACCGCGTTAAAATCAATTTTGATTTCATTCATGGTTTCAATGGTCGGTTCATCCAAGAATAGAGATGAGGTAAGTGGCGAGGCACTAATTAAATCACCCGCAGATACCACGGCATTGTTAGGATATTGAGCACGGAGTTTATTGATTGCATCTGCAAAATAACTGACACCACCTACAGGAATTCGTACCGATTTATTAATGTCAGTGGGGTCTTCAGCCTCAATAAAACGTTTTGGTGGTTCTAAATTACCGTGAAAATCATTGAAAGCTAAAATATTAATACTTTGATTTTGTCGTTCTGGTTGGGTTGCAGAACTATTTTGATCATCGTTGTCGTTACATGCTGTCAGTGCTAATACTATGAATCCCAACGCGTTCACTTTTAATAATGGATGTAGAGTCATATTTTTTGATCGAGTGGTATAAGATTGTTTTTTAAAATAAAACTTGAGTATGAATATTTGATGAAATATTAAGCTAAAATACACCTCGCTGCTTACTCGCATTAGTCTGAACTTATTTGAGTAATTTTGATGGTTCGAGATAATGCTTGAGAAATCATAGAGCTTGGACTTTATGACGGCAATAGATGCAATGACGCAATCATGGAAATCGACAATGGATTTGATACAAACAAATGGTCAACCTCGTTATGGACGCTTCGAACACGTTCCATCACGTATTAATTTAGATGACTATATTTATAAAACCCCTTATGGTCAGGTATTAAAAGGTTGGCGAAAACAGCTTAAATATAAGAAGTTTAAATTCTGTGGATTACAACATGAGCATTTTAGCATCGGGATTGCGATTGTTGATTTGTCATGGGCAGGGCATGCTTTTTATTATGTGTATGATCATCTCTCGCAAAAAGTCATTGAGTGGAATGCGATACAGCCTTTGGCTTTAAAAACACAACTGGACGAACAGCCTTTGTTTAGTCAAAGTTTTTTTAAAAAGTCTGCCTACCAATTTGATATGCAACATGCGAATGGTGTGCGTTATATTCAAGTGACAAAACATGGCGAAACACAGTTGAAAGCACGGATTTTTTGTGCAGGAACTGATGCTTTGAGTATGTGTTCACCAACAGGTATTAATGGATGGACATATACACAGAAGCAAACCACTTTAGCTGTTGAAGGTTTTTTTATTAGTCCTGATCAGCAACGCATCGACTTTAATGAACAAAGCCTAGCAGCTTTAGATGATACTTGTGGTTTTCTTCGCCCAGAAACTGCTTGGTTTTGGTTGTCGTGTAAATTTAGAGATCAACAAGAGCGACGGATCGGTTTAAATCTAGCGTCAGGTGTGAACGAAAGTTTTGGCAATGAAAATGCTTTGTGGGTCAATGGTCGTCTCTATCCGCTCAATGATGTTTTATTTGAACAGCAAAACGAAACAACATGGACAATTCGTTCTTTAGATCAACGTCTTAACCTACTTGTTGAAACAGGGTGGTGTCGTTTTGAAAATATTAATTTGCGTTTGATTGGCAGTCAGTTTAATCAATGGCAAGCGAAAGTAACAGGGACGATTGATTTGGAAGCGGTTGAATCCGTTGTTCTAAATGAACAATATGGTTTATTAGAGCAGCATTACGCGAAATGGTAAGTTCTAAAAAACCTCCCGTAAAGGGAGGTTTTTTATGGTTTATAATCCAGCCTGCCAAAAGGCATCGCCCGCAGCAATCGGATCGTTAGTTTTTGCTAAGGTATCGATCCAAACATCATATTGACGAATAATCGGATGCTGATTGGGATGGAAGTCTTTTTTAAACCAATCGCTGTATTGTTCACGTTTAGAAGTCAAAATACCTTTTCGACCAAAGAACCAAGGTAAACCTTTACGTGCTAAATCTAGGCGTTGTTTTAAATTAAAACCATCTTTTTTCAGCATGACATCGGTACGATACATCGTAAAACCAAACATCAGAACTGTAGTGAGTACTAATGCTGAGCGTCGGGTAAATTCAGATACATCGCCCACTTCTTTCATGACATCAAAGGCAACATCACGGTGCTCCATCTCCTCGATCGCATGCCAAGCGAATAGCGCTCGAACAAAGGGATCAGCATCCGCAAGAGTTTCCTTTTTACTGTAGAAAGTATCTGCCATGAGCGCCGTCAAATGTTCCGCTGCAGCAGTCATCGCAATGTTGTACTGTGGCGAACGATATTTGAGTTCAAACTTAAAAATTTTCTTCAAACGATCAGTGAACTGATCAACAGGCATACCTTGCTCTTTCATGACCTCATTCATTTTGTCATGGGCAATACCGTGTTGTGCTTCTTGACGAATAAAGTCAGCCACACGTGCTTGCAAGTCAGGATCTGTGATTTTGTCACGAAACAAACGAACAGACTCGATGAAATAGCGCTCCCCATCTGGGAATGTCAGACTCAATGCATCGAACATACGAGTACGGAATGGATCACCACCAAACCAGAAGCGTGGTGCTTCATTTAGGTGGAAATCTAGTTTTGTTCTTACAATTGGATCAACTTGATAGGAAACATGTGCATTCATCTTTGCTCTTCCTTTTTCTTTTTCATGCACTCAGTATGGAAAAAGTCCGATGAAATGTTTTGACAGTTACAGCCAAGTTTTATACAAATAACGACATATCAGGATGAGATTGGCATATGTCAGTTAAAATTATAATTGGATATTTGCGATTGTTTAATCGTGTTCTTCAACAAGAGCAAGTCGATTTGTCTAAAGTTGTGGAACAAGAATTATGGTTAACATTTCAAAATTGTTTAGAACATCCTGATAAGCAAGATTTTGATGTAGAACGATATGTTGTACTTCTACAAGCAGCACAAAGTTATTTTTCGCGGCCCATTACACTTGTTTTGGCTGAACATGCTAACTTGCAAGATTTAGGGCTAATGGGATATTTGGCTTCAACCAGTTTAGACTTACAACAAGCATTGCAACTCTTACAACGATATTATTCTTTGGTCTTTAAGCAAACAAATCTAGAACAATTGAGCGTGCAACAGTTTGCCGAGTACATCCAAATTGTTTGGGGAGCATCGTATAGCGACTATCGTGAGATGTATGAACTGAATTTGGCATTGATCTTTAAAATTGCGCAATCCATCGTACAAGATGCTCTTGTTCCACCTCAAAAAATACAGTTTGGTTATCTTCCTCATACGGCGTTGTATCATTATGAAAAGTTTTATGGATGTCCTATTCATGTACAAGCAGGGCAATATGCCATTCGATTTTCAAATCAAATTTTAAAAGCGAAAAGTATTGCAGGAGACCAACAGCTTAATCATGTGCTATCCACACAGGCACAACAATCTTTAAATAGTGTGACTTCTTCTGAGTTACAGCAACAACAATTTAGACAGAAAATACAAACTTATATCGAGCAGGGATTGGCTCAACAAGAAGAGGTCTTGCAAAGCTATGTTGCAAAGCGTTTGCATTGTTCTGAGCGAACTTTGCAACGTCAACTAAAAGCTTATCAACTTAACTTTCAGGATATTTTAGATCAATATCGTTTAGAACAAAGTAAGTTGTATTTGCAGCAAGGAAAATCCCTTTCTGAAATTGCTGAACGGCTAAATTATGCAGATCAAAGTGCATTTGGACGTGCTTTTAAACGGTGGACTGGTGTGACACCGAAACAGTTTTTAAAGTCTCTTTAATTTTAAAATCAAAACTAAAGAGACTTTGCAAATGTTTAAGATGTTTTTAATCGTGGATAATTAAACAAGATCGCTAAAATCGCAAATACGGCAAGAATCCAGCAATAGTAAATATGTCCAATTAACTCGACTGGCGAGAGCTTTGCAATTGAGCAAGCCAAAAGCAATTGTGCACCGTAGGGAATAATGCCTTGAATCACGCAAGAAAAAATATCTAACAGTGCGGCGCTACGTTTCGGATCAACGCCATATTCTTTAGCCACTTCACGAGCCATATCGCCTGATAAAATGATCGCAACTGTATTATTCGCAACAAACAAATTGGAGAAGACCACAAGAAAACTAATGCCCAATTCCCCAGCACGCTGACGACCAAATTTAAATAGACGGGTGATACGATAAATTTTTTCGATTAACCACTGTAAACCACCTTCTTTTTGCATCAAAGCTGACAGACCGCCAAGTAACATTGATAGTAGTGCAACTTCAAACATTCCCACGAAGCCATCATAAATAGAAGAATTTAATTTCAATAAATCAAATTCAGGCTTTTCAATCAGACCGATGATTCCAGATAGCACCACTCCAATCATTAAAACTGCAAGTACATGTAATCGGCTGAATGCTAGAAAAAAGACTGCTAGATAAGGCAAAATCAACCATAAATCATAAGCTTTTGATTGAATTGATTCCGCTTGTTGGCTGAGTAGTACATAAGCAATCAAGGTCATGATGGCAGCAGGCAAAGCAATCCAAACGTTGACTCTAAATTTATCTCGAAGTTCGACGTTTTGACTTCTTGTGGCAGCAATCGTTGTATCAGAGATCATGGACAGATTGTCGCCAAACATTGCACCACCAACGACAGCTCCAATCGCATAAATTGGTAAAATGTCAGTCGCTTGAGTAAAACCAAAAGCAATCGGTGCACAAGCAGCAATGGTACCCATAGAAGTACCCATAGCAGTAGCAATAAAGGCTGAAATGATAAACAGCATGGGTAACACAAATTCAGCTGAAATCAATGACAAACCTAATTGAACTGTGGCATCAACGCTTCCAATGGCACTTGATACACTTGCAAAAGCTCCAGCCAACATGAATACCATGAACATTAAAATAAGGTTCGGATGACTGGCGCCTTGAAGAAACTCTTCGATGGCTGTGTTGAGTTTCTGTTTGTATAGCAGTAAAGCTAAAATGATGGCAGGGATTGCTGCGACTGGCGCTTTTACTTGATAAAAGGCAAATTCTGTCCCAATCATTGAATGATAGAGACCACTCCCGAGAAAGATGATCAAAAATACCAATAAAGGTAACAAAGCAAGCGCATTGCTTTGCACTTTTTCCTGAGAGTAGGCAGACATAAAAAATAAAAGAATATTTAAAAATTGCGCCTAGTATAAAGGAGCTTTGGTGATTTCTAAAATGCAGGTGGTTTTCTTGAAAATTAGGAATCTTTGATCATTGAGAATTCAGCCAAAATATAGATAAATGTGTCAGGGCTGTTGTAAGTAGCAATATTCACGTTGCAATCACGTCAAAACCTGTTCAATGAGCAAAAAATAGCGTTACAATGCAGTGTTTTTGTATGTCTACAAACAACTCCTCAATTTATATAAATCAAGGAAAGCATAATCCTATGTCACGTCTTGCCACTCGTTTTGAACAGCTTAAATCTCAGCAACGTAAAGCGCTTGTTTCTTATGTTATGGCAGGTGACCCGCATCCACAGGTAACTGTTCCATTACTTCACCAAATGGTTGAAGCTGGCGTCGACGTTATTGAGTTAGGTTTACCATTCTCAGATCCGATGGCCGATGGTCCAGTCATTGCACTAGCTGCTGAGCGTGCATTGGCAGGTGGAACCAATACACTAGATGCGTTGGATATGGTCAAAGCCTTTCGTGAAAAAGATCAAACCACACCTGTTGTTTTAATGGGATATTTGAATCCCGTTGAAGTGATTGGTTATGAAAAATTTGTTGCATATGCAAAAGATTGTGGTGTTGATGGTGTACTTCTTGTGGATCTTCCACCTGAGGAATCTAAGCAGTTTGGTGAAGTCTTAAAACAAAATGAGATGGATCAAATTTTCTTATTAGCACCAACATCAACTGATAAGCGTATTCAGCATGTGGTGAATCATGCGAGTGGTTTTGTTTACTATGTGTCATTAAAAGGTGTGACAGGTGCAGCAACATTAGATACCTCAGAAGCTGCAGCTCGTATTGCGAAAATCAAAACCATGACCGATGTACCAGTTGGTGTTGGATTTGGTATTAGCGATGCTGCATCTGCAAAAGCAATGGGTCAAGTTGCTGATGCCGTGATCGTCGGTAGTGCTTTCGTTAAATCTTTTGCGACATTGCCAGCAGATGATGCTGTGCAAGAGACGGTAAATAAAGTGAAGGAGCTTCGAGCTGCGCTCGATGAGTTAGTATGAGTCAAGAGTTAACAACAGGGAAGGTTCTTAGCCCTTCAACGCCTTGGATTGAGCGTCAAGTCCCTGGTATTCAAGTTGCTACTGAGCAGCAGACATTCAAAGCAACTTTTACTGAGCCTACGATTGAATGCCCAGAGTGTCATGCATTGGTGACACGTACAGCAATGTCTTTCAATGCTTATGTATGTCCTCAGTGTGACGAACATTTGCGTATGCGTGCCCGTGATCGCTTAAACTGGTTTTTTGATCAAGTTAATGCAGAGTTGGGACAAGAGTTTGCTGCTAAAGACCCATTAAAATTTGTGGACAGTAAACCTTATCCTGAGCGTATGCGCGAAGCTCAAGATAAAACAGGTGAAACAGAAGCTTTGGTTGTGATGCAAGGTTCACTCAAAGGTTTAGACCTAATCGCTTGTGCTTTTGAGTTTGACTTCATGGGTGGCTCAATGGGGACAGTCGTAGGTGATCGTTTTGTCCAAGCGGCTGAACGAGCAATTGAATTACGTCAACCTTTAATCTGTTTTGCTGCATCGGGTGGTGCTCGTATGCAAGAGGGTATGTTGTCTTTGATGCAAATGGCACGTACTTCAGCCGCGATTCAGCGAATGAAAGATGCACGTCTTCCGTATCTGGTTGTGTTGACACATCCTGTCTATGGTGGTGTTACCGCTTCACTCGCGATGTTAGGCGATGTACATATTGCTGAACCTAAAGCGATGATTGGATTTGCAGGTAAGCGCGTAATTGAGCAAACAGTTCGTGAAAAGTTAGAAGAACCATTCCAACGTGCTGAATATTTGCTTGATCATGGTGTGGTCGATCAAATTGTTCATCGTCATGCATTACGTGATACTGTATATAGACTTGTTGCTAAATTGATGAACTTACCTTGACACAGCAAACACCACATTCTGATGATACATTAACAACATGGCTCGATTATTGGAGCCATGTTCACGTTACGGGCATTGATTTGGGATTGGAACGTGTTATTCCAGTTGCTGAAAAGCTTGGAGTAATGAAACCCAATGCAAAAGTTTTTACGGTTGCAGGGACCAATGGCAAAGGCTCAACTACAACAACGCTTGCTGCGATTTTAAATGCGCAAGGCTATAACGTGGGGCTTTATCAATCGCCGCATATTTACCGTTTTAATGAGCGGGTAAAGTTAGCGGGGCAAGAGGTTGATGATCAGAGTCTTATCGATGCTTTCGTACTCGTAGATCAAGCACGTCGTGAGTGTGGATTAAGTTTATCTTTCTTTGAAGCAACCACTCTGGCTGCTTTTTTGATTTTTAAACAAAAGCAATGTGATGTATGGGTACTCGAAGTAGGACTCGGTGGTCGCTTAGATGTGGTCAATGTGATCGATCCTGATATTGCCGTGATTACCAATATTGGTTTGGATCATGTGGATTGGTTGGGCGATACAATTGAAAAAATCGCTTTTGAAAAGGCTGGAATTATTCGTCCGAATATTCCCGTGATTTTTGGTGGTAATCAACCTTTACCGCAAGCGATACAAGATAAAGCGCTTGAATCTAACGCTAATCTATACGCATTAAACCGAGATTATTTTTATCAATTAAATGATGACGGTCTGTCATGGTGTTTTGCTTCTTCAGGTACAACATTAAAGTTGCCGACAGGACATTTGGCAATTGAAAATATTTCAACTGCTGTAGCTGCAATCTTAGTAAGTGGTTTGCCTATTTCTCAATCCACAATTGCTCAAGGTATTCAGCATGCTTCATTGCAAGGACGATTTGAAATTCGTCAAATTCAAAACAAAACCGTCATTTTTGATGCTGGGCATAATCCTCATGGTGTCGAATTTTTGTTGAACCAGTTGCGAAAATTCTTAAAATACAATAAACAGTACACAGAAGTTGTGGCTGTATTCTCAATGTTGGCAGATAAAGATATTGCATCTGTAACTGATTTACTAAAAACAACAGTAAAAAATTGGTTTATTGCTACTTTAGATGTGCCTCGAGCTGCACCAATGCAACAGTTAAATGAAGCATTGGCAGGTCAACAGGTGCACGAATTTAGCAGTATCCAGCAAGCGTTTGAAATCGTGTTGAAACAATGTAATAACAATCAACTGATTTTAGTCTGTGGTTCGTTTCATACTTTAGAAGCGGTCTGGGAGTATTTAGAAGAATGTCAATGAATAACAAACAACGTTGGATGGGCGGCGTTGTTCTACTTGGAGGAGGTGTTTTATTGGCAGCCTTACTTCTCAAGGGCAATGAAGAAATAGAGCAAGACAAAGCACAAGCAACAATCTCTCATCCGATTCCCAAAACTCAATCAAACTCAAATACAGCACAACCTTTACAAGATGGTGAAATGGTTTCACTCCAACCACTTGCTGTGGATGTTGAAACTGAAAAGCGATTACTTGAAGAGCAGCGCCTCGCTCGTGAAAAAGCTGTTGCAGAGCAAGAAGCCAGAGCCGCTGAGTTCTTGAAAATGCAACAAGAAGCTGAAGCTGCTGCTGCGCGTAAAGCTGCTGAAGAATATGCAGCTTTAAATGCACGCCGTAGTTCAGAGCAAGAAAGTTCAGATAATATTCCTCCTGAACTTGCAGAAGATGACAAAGCAAAAGCTCAGCGTCTTGCTGAGGAAAAGCGAAAGTTAGATGAAAAAAAGAAAGCTGAACAACAAAAGCAAGATCAACTTAAGTCAGACGCTGAAAAGAAGCTAGCGGAAGAGAAACGTAAAGCTGAAGCTGAGAAAAAAGCAGCGGAAGATAAACGTAAGGCTGAAGCAGATAAAAAGGCTGCTGAAGAAAAACGCAAAGCTGAAGCTGAGAAAAAGGCAGCAGAAGACAAGCGAAAAGCTGAAGCTGACAAAAAAGCGGCTGATGATAAAAAACGTAAAGCTGAAGAAGACGCCAAAAAGAAAGCTGAGGCTGAAAAAGCACGCGATCTTATGGAAAATGGCGATAAGAAGTGGATGGTTCAAGTGGCATTGGCTGCAAACCAAGCAAATGCAGATGCTGTCGTATCCAAGCTACGTGCTAAAGGCTATAAAGTTACAACCAGTTCTACCTCGAAAGGTATTCGTATTATGGTTGGACCTGCCAAAGATCGCGATGTTGCTGATGCAACTCGGAAAAAGATTTCTTCTGATGAAAGTCTGAATATGAAATCAGCTTGGGTAATTGACTGGGTTCCACTAGATCAAAGATAAACAGTTGTTTAAGTAAGCTAAGCATCTTTGAAGTTGAGCTGATTGTGCGTTTTTCATCGAATAGGAGATGAAGTAATGGAACAAACGGATTTAAAGATACTTGAAAAATTTAGTTTTTCGCCAGACTCAGCAATTGGAGCATTGTCTGGCGTTGCTTACTTAGGCGACTACTTATATTTCGTTGGGGATGATGTTCGTTACTTATTAAAAACTAGCCTAAAAAATAAAATTACTGCAACAACAACTTTTGAAAAAGTCCCTTTATTGGAGTCATCTGAGCAAGAAGCTCTCACCGTATTAAGCAAAGCAGAAAAGCCTGATTATGAAGCATTAAGTTGTATCATTTTTAATGAACAACTTCATTTATTGGTTATGGGCTCAGGTTCGACTGAAAAGAGAAAGCAAGCTCTGTTGTATAATCCATCTAATCATCAAGTTCAGACTTTGCTCGATAAGTTGGATTATGATTATTTGCAGCACTGCGTTGCACTCACAGGCGGAGCAGATTTAAATATAGAAGCAGTATGCTCAGATAATCATCATCTTTATATCTTCCAACGTGGCAACATTAATCACTTTCATGGTGTTTTAGTATTTGATCTAGAAAAAATTCAAGCACATAAATCTTTAGAAAATGCTCTTATACGTTCATTTAATCTCACATTACCTGAGATTAATGGTTCAGTAAGTGGTATTTCAGATGCTTATTTTTTAGCAGATAAGAACGTGATCGTTGCAACCGCAGCCGTTGAGCAAACCTTAAATACCTACGATGATGGTGCAGTGTTAGGAAGTTATATTTTAGTGCTCTCACCGAAAGGGGAAGTCCTAAATTCCTTTTTGATCCAAGATGCTGAGGGAAACACTTTAGCCATTAAGGTTGAAGGAATAACTTGGCTTGAGTCAAATGCTGATGGAGAGGTCTTCTTATTAGTCACCGATAGTGATGGTGGTCTTTCTGAAGTGATCACGGTTTTGCTCAAGAATTCGGTTTTTACCAAACTAGATACTTAGATTAAGTTTTGTTGGTCAATTTACAATCTTAAAAATTTATTTCTAGAGTCTTAATTATTCCAATAACAGTGAGAGGTTTTTTTGCCAAGAAAATCCACCTCTCAAGTGAGTGTTTAAGTTTTAACTTGAAGGGTTGGATAATTGCTGCTGAATCCATTGTACATTTTCTGAGGTAAATAGATTTTCAATGTTTTTCCAAATGATATGGTAGCCATATCCTCCTTGTTTCATTTCTTTGACTGCATTTTCAATTGACCAATTTTCAAAAATAATACGATACATCGCAATGGTTGCACCTGTTCGATCTGATCCGTGATAACAATGAACAAGGACTTTTTGATTATTATTTTTTGCAATCTGAATAGCCTGCATTGCTTGAAGTAAGTCTTGGCGATTAATTGCCCATGTTTGAATTGGTATGTGTACTAAATTTAGCGATTGATTTTGGAGTACTTTTGCATCTTCATTTCGAGCTCTTAAATTTATCACCGTTTCAATCTGATATTTTTTTAGTAAAGGTATTAATTCGGAATTGGGTTGTTCACTGCGATAAACATCCTGACTGATCTGATAAAAATTATGCGTATCCGAGATTAAAGCCCCCCAATTTTGAGGGCGTTGAGATTGCTCTATACTCGGATGTGTCATACATCCATTTAGACTTAATGTTGAAACAACAAAAACAGTAATAAATATTCTTTTCATTTTATTGATAGCGATTAAATTCATAAGGGTCGTGGGCACAAATTAACTCAATCCTGGGTTCATGTTGAGCGAGATATTGTAACTGTTTAAGGTTTTGCAAACGTAGTTGGTTATCTTCAGCCAATAACCGTTCAGTGAAATCTAAAGCTCTGAGTTTGTTTTTTGGGTTTAGCTCAAGATGGGTGTAATAGGCATCGCCACAGAACAACATCCAGCCATCGGCCTTTTTAATCGCAATTCCACAGTGCCCAGCGGTATGCCCAATCAAGGGAATCATTAAAATTTCATCGTGAAATAACGGAAGCCCTTTAACTTTTTGCAAGTTAAACCATGGCTCGCCATCATTATGTTCAGCAAAGTTCCAATAGCGATGCTGTTTAAACTGTTCAGTCTTATAACGAAGTTTGCCTTTGGTTGTAAGTGATTGAGTGGCATTAAACTCCGCCGCTAAGAGATGCACTGTTGCATTTGGAAAATCAGAAATTCCACCAGCATGATCAAAATCTAGATGGGTCACAAAAATATGTTTTACATCACTCGGGTTAAAACCAAGTCGCTGTATCTGCTGAATGGCAGTTAGTTTTAGGTTGGGTACAATTGAGCCAAATTGTTTAAGTAAACTCCCTAATCGCTGTTCAGTATGCAGATAGTCTTGAAGTCCTAAGCCTGTATCAATTAAGACTAGACCGCGATCAGTTTCAATGAGGAGACAATGACAGACTAGATGTGCTTTCCAACCTTTTTGACCAAACAGCGGGGCGCAAACTGGACAGAAACTTCCACAGTGCAAATGATGAATGTTATAAATCATAGCGTTCTTATTTTATTAAAGTTTAAGATTTCTCTTATAACGTATCAAATAAGAAAACTAAAATGAAATTTTATAAGCTTAAAAAAATGCCTATCGATATGATAGGCGCTGGAGTTAGAAAAATAGAATATTGTTTTAATAAGTGGTTTGGTAAGGTACGTTGAGTATTTCTATACGACGTATCTCATCAGTCTTGCACTTCGCTCAAAACCTTGAATTAGCTTCAATCTTACTCAGGCTGAGGCGTGAGACGTAAATAAGGTTTTACAGCAGTGTAACCCTTTGGAAAACGTTGTTTAATTTCCTCCTCATCTTTGAGTGATGGGACAATAACAACATCCTCTCCGTGCTGCCAGTTTGCTGGGGTCGCCACTTTGTGATGATCTGTCAACTGTAATGAGTCAATTACACGTAATACCTCATTAAAGTTTCGACCTGTTGATGCAGGATAGGTAATAATCAAACGAACCTTTTTATTGGGATCAATAATGATCAATGAGCGCACGGTTAGGGTTTCACTGGCATTAGGATGGATAAAATCATATAGCTCTGAAACTTTACGATCTTTGTCTGCAATAATTGGGAAATTCACCGTTGTGTTTTGAGTTTCATTGATATCCTGAATCCAGCTTTTATGTGATTCCACATCATCCACAGATAAAGCGATTGCTTTTACGCCTCGTTTTGTGAATTCATCTTTGAGCTTTGCGGTGAACCCCAGTTCTGTCGTACAAACAGGTGTAAAATCAGCAGGATGTGAAAATAGAATCCCCCAGTGGTTACCTAGAAACTCATAAAAATCAATTCTTCCTTCGCTCGATTCTTGTTGGAAATTTGGAGCAATATCACCTAAACGTAATGTCATACTTCGTCCTCAGAACATTTTTAATCTTATGTGTGTTGGATTAATATGCGCCAGAAGGCTTAGAAGTAAAAATATTGTTTTTTGATGTTTTTATGAGTTTAAAAGATATAGAGTTTAGTTTGGTTGGAAAATTGATCGGAAATTCACATTTTAGTCGATGTAACTTATAGTCAAATTTGCTACATTAACTGACTTTGGTTGCTTGTGGTCAGAATTGCCTCGCAGATTTTTTACCTGTTTGGATGCAAAGCCCTTGTAGTTCTTATTTCTGACTCCATAATAACAGCTAAGAAAAAATTACCTATTTAAACAAACAGGATTAGAGAGTTTATTCATGTTGGCAAGTCTGATCGGAGGTATCTTCGGTACTAAAAATGAGCGTGAGCTCAAACGCATGCGTAAAATTGTTGAACAAATCAATGCGCTTGAACCGACGATATCTGCTCTTAACGATGCAGACCTTTCTGCAAAAACTCAAGAATTCAAAGAAAGATTTAAAAACGGTGAAAGCCTAAATAAATTATTACCTGAAGCATTTGCAGTTTGTCGTGAAGCTGCAAAACGCGTGATGGGAATGCGTCACTATGATGTTCAGTTGATTGGTGGTATCACACTGCACGAAGGCAAAATTGCTGAGATGCGTACAGGTGAAGGTAAAACCCTGATGGGTACTTTAGCGTGTTACCTCAATGCATTGAGTGGTCAGGGTGTGCATGTCATCACCGTCAATGACTATCTTGCACAACGTGATGCTGAACTCAACCGCCCATTATTTGAGTTTTTGGGTTTAAGCATCGGTGTGATTTATTCGATGCAAATGCCTGCTGAGAAAGCACAAGCTTATTTAGCAGACATTACTTACGGTACGAACAACGAATTTGGCTTTGATTATCTTCGTGACAATATGGTGTTTTCTCTACAAGAGAAAAAACAACGTGGTTTAAGTTATGCGATCATCGATGAAGTAGACTCGATCTTAATTGATGAAGCACGTACGCCATTGATTATTTCAGGTCAAAGTGAAGATTCATCGCATTTATATCAGTTAATCAATAGCATTCCTCCAACATTAAAACCTCAGAAAGAAGAAAAAGTGGCTGATGGCGGACACTTCTGGGTTGATGAGAAACAACGCTCAGTTGAAATGACTGAGGTTGGTTACGAGACTGTTGAGCAAGAGTTAATCCGTATGGGATTACTTGCTGAGGGTGAAAGTCTTTATTCTGCTGCGAACCTAAATCTGGTTCACCATGTCACTGCTGCGATTCGTGCGCATTATCTCTATCAAAAGAACGTTCACTACATTATTGGCATTAATCCTCAGACTCAAAAAGAAGAAGTGATTATTGTTGATGAAAGTACAGGTCGTACGATGCCTGGTCGTCGTTGGTCTGAAGGTTTACACCAAGCGGTTGAAGCCAAAGAAAATATGGAAATTCAGCCTGAAAACCAAACTTTGGCAACCACAACGTTCCAGAACTATTTCCGTTTGTATAAAAAGCTTTCAGGCATGACAGGTACAGCTGATACTGAAGCTGCTGAAATGAAAGAAATCTACGGTTTAGATGTTGTTATTATCCCAACTCACCGTCCGATGGTGCGTAAGGATCACAACGACTTAATTTATTTAAATCGTAACGGTAAATACAACGCAATTATCGAAGAAATTACCAATATTCGTAAGCAGGGTGTTGCGCCGATTTTGATTGGTACTGCAACGATTGAGGCGAGTGAAATTTTATCTGCAAAGTTATTACAAGCAGGTATTCAACACGAAGTCCTCAATGCAAAACAACATGAGCGTGAGGCGGACATTATTGCTCAAGCAGGTAGTCCAAACGCCGTAACGATTGCAACAAACATGGCAGGTCGTGGTACCGATATTTTGCTTGGTGGTAACTGGAAAGCCAAACTCGCAAAAATTGAAAATCCTACGCCAGAAGATGAAGCTCGTTTACAAGCGCAGTGGGAAAAAGATCACGAAGATGTATTGAACTCAGGTGGTTTGCATATCATTGGTTCAGAGCGCCATGAATCACGTCGTATTGATAACCAGCTACGTGGTCGTGCGGGTCGTCAGGGTGACCCTGGTGTTTCTCGCTTCTACTTATCGCTTGAAGATGATTTGATGCGTATCTTCGCGGGTGATCGTGTTGTTGCCATGATGCGTGCAATGGGCTTACAGGAAAATGAAGCCATTGAACATAAAATGGTGAGTCGTTCTATTGAAAATGCACAGCGTAAAGTTGAAGCACGTAACTTTGATATTCGTAAAAACTTATTGAAGTATGATGATGTAAATAATGAACAACGTAAAATTATTTACTCACAACGTGATGAGATTTTGGCAGAAAGTACATTACAAGATTATATCGAAGAGATGCATAAAGAGGTGATGAAAGGTGTTATCGCGAACTTCATTCCACCTGAATCTATCCATGATCAATGGGATATTCCTGGTCTAGAAACCGCTTTACGTACGGATTTAGGTATCGAGCTTCCTGTACAGCAATGGTTAGATCAAGATCGCCGCTTGGATGAGGAAGGTCTGATTGCACGTATTTCTGATGAAGTGATTTCACGTTATCGTCAACGCCGTACGCAAATGGGTGATGAATCTGCTGCGATGTTAGAGCGTCACTTTATGCTGAACTCTTTAGATCGCCATTGGAAAGATCATTTAGCTGCGATGGATTATTTACGTCAGGGTATCCACTTGCGTGGCTATGCTCAGAAAAATCCAGAGCAGGAATATAAGAAAGAAGCATTTAATTTGTTTGTGAACATGTTGGGTATTATCAAATCAGACGTTGTGACTGATTTATCTCGTGTTCATGTACCAACAGCAGAAGAATTGGCTGAGCTTGAAGCACAACAACAACGTCAAGCTGAATCAATGCGTTTATCATTTGAACATGATGATGTAGATGGTTTAACGGGTGAAGTGACTGCATCTGAAGAGTCTGAATATTCAGCGAATAATGCTCCATTCCCAGTTCCAGAAAGCCGCAATGCACCGTGTCCTTGTGGTTCAGGATTAAAATACAAACAGTGTCACGGTAAAATTTAAACTTCGATATCGTTTGATAAAAAAAGCAGGGTTAATCCCTGCTTTTTTTACGAGAAGTAACTTGAGTCGTTAAGTGCTTTATAGTTTCATTATTCAATAGAATGACTTTGACTGAATTCGCATGAAACGCGGGAAGACAATGAAAAAACCATTACAACTTTTAATTTTAGCGAGTGTTGCGGTATCAAGTGTAGGCTTTGCTAATGAAGCACCACAAGCAACGATCACAACCACAGTAGACAAAGTACTTGCAGCAAAAGGCGCGACGACAGCTGAAGCTCAAGTTAAACGTGAAGTGACCACAGTAATCAGCCCTCGTACAGGGATTCGATATACACTTGGAGATACAGGGAATCGCCCAATTGTTTTGCAAACAGCGGCTATCGCACCTGCTAACTCTGCCAATATCAATCGTATCGTAGCTGCTAACCCGGCATTATCTGCAAAGAGTCAGGAAAAGGCGAAGATCGCACTCATCGGTGAAGCCGCAGTACAAGCTGCTGATGCAGCCGCAGTACAAGCTGCTGATGCAGCCGCTGCTCAAACAGCAAGTGCTCAAGCACCACAAGCTACCAATCAATAAAAGTTTCAACAAAAAAAGGAGATGCAGATGCATCTCCTTTTTTTACAGCTAATTAAAGAAAGCTAGGTAATAAAATCAGACCAATAATGATTGCAAACATCAGCCATTTTGCAAGATAGTAAACTTTACGATTACGTTGTTTTAAACCACGACCATAATGATGTACGGCATAGCCATACTTGAAAATTCGATTGATAAAACCTGTTTTATCTTGATCATCATTCGGTGAACTTGCTGCTGACATAACATTGCGACCAAACCAATGATTGATCTTCTGAGCCCAGCCCCATTTCATTGGACGCTCGATGTCACAGAATAAAATAATACGGGTCTGATCCGTTTTATTTTCAGCCCAATGTACAAAAGTCTCATCAAAAACAGTTGCTTCACCATCGCGCCAGCTATAGCGTTCTTGATCAACTTCAATAAAACAGTCATCGCTGTTTGGTGTTACTAAACCTAAATGATAACGAACTGAACCCGCATAAGGATCACGATGTTTACCTAAATAACTTCCAGATGGAAGTTCAGTAAACATTGCTGCTTTTACTGAAGGAATACTTTCTAACAAGGCAACTGTCTTAGGGCAAAGTTGTTGAGCTGATGGATGGCTAGCTTGATACCATTTTAAATAAAAACGTTTCCAACCACGTTTGAAGAAGGTATTAAAACCTGCATCGTTGTTCTTTTCAGCTGCTTTAATTTGATTTTGTAGCTGGATTGCTTCTTCACGGATTACTTGCCAATTGTCCTGTAATGGTTTGAGCTCAGGAAACTGCGCCACATCAAAGAATGGTTGGTTCGGTAATTTAGAGAAACCAGTCATAAACATATTAACTGGTGCTAGAAATGTCGAATGGTCGAATAATTGTCGAGATGCTTTTAATCGTTCTTTGCCACGATAATAAGTGTATAAAAAACTGACCAAAAATACGGCAACGATAATCACTGCGTACATGAGCACAATCATCTAAAAAAAGGGAGTCGCGTATTTTAGCACAAAAAATATTAGCGGGAGAGATGTTGTAGCGTTTGAAAAAGGGTGAGTGGAATTGGCCGACAAATGGTTTGAGTGAACCTCTTATGACGTTCACTCAATTAGAACATATAAATTAGACTTGGTTATTTACATCATCGTGTTTGGTTTCACGGATGAACAAAAACGCGATTAACGAAAGAATTGACGCTAGACTTAAATACATTCCAACAGCACCTAAACCATAGTTTTCAGCAAGTTTGGTTGCAATGTAAGGGGCAAAGGATGCACCAAAAATACCTGCTAAGTTGAAAGTTAATGCTGAACCTGTATAACGGACTGATGTTGGAAAAATCTCAGAAAGTACAGTTCCAATTGGTCCGTAAGTGAGTCCCATGATTGAGAGACCAATACATAAAAATAGGAACACAAGTAATGGGCTACCAGACCCTAAAAGCGGCGCAAAACAAAGTCCAAATAATGCTGATAAGATACAGATAGCAACCGATGTATTTTTACGTCCAAACTTTTCAGCAAGAATCGCTGAAACAGGAATGAAAGCTGCAAAGCAAAGTGTTGCGATCAATTGTAATTCAAGGAAATCACCGCGAGCATATCCCAGTTTTGTTGTACCCCAGTTGAGTGCAAAAACAGTTGTGAGATAGAACACGACAAAAGTACAAATCGCAGCAACAGTACCCAAGACCAACATTGGGAAATGTTTCGTCATAACCTCTTTGAATGGGACATTAACTTCTTTTTGTTTGTCTAAAACTTTTTGAAATGCAGGAGTCTCATGCAATTTCAGACGGATATAGAGACCAACCAGAACTAACACCGCACTTGAGACGAATGGAATACGCCAGCCCCAAGTCATGAAATCTTGTTCTGACATAAAAGCATTCAATAATAGGAAAGAACCTGTTGCGAGGATAAAACCAATCGGGGCACCCAGTTGAGGGAACATGCCATACCATGCACGTTTGCCTTCAGGTGCATTTTCAGTCGCCAGTAGAACAGCACCACTCCATTCACCACCAAGACCGAGACCTTGACCTAAACGGCATAAAGCTAATAGTAAAGGAGCTGCAAGACCAATTTGTGCATAGGTTGGCAGTAAACCGATACAAACGGTTGATATCCCCATAGTGAGTAAAGCTGCGACTAAAGTTGCTTTACGTCCAATTCGATCTCCCAAATGTCCAAAAATTGTGGCTCCGATCGGGCGAGCAATAAAGGCAATTGCAAAAGTTGCGAGGGATTTTAGTACAGCGGCACCATCACTACTTTCTGGGAAAAATAAATGAGGAAAAATTAAAACTGCTGCAGTTGCGTAGATATAGAAGTCAAAAAACTCAATCGTGGTACCCACGAGACTGGCAAATAATACCCTTGTTTTTGAATTGCTTGCCACTTCGGGGGTGACAGTCGTAGTGCTAGACGACATACGAGACCTTATTTTATTTGATCAAGACACAGAAATATGGACTTGAGAATTCTTTGAATGCAAAGTCTACTCATGAAACTAGTGTCATTTCTTTTGGCCTGTCGACAGGAGTTAAAGTACATAACAGTAGATTGCAAGAAAGTGTAAACCTGCCCCGATTAGCACAAATACATGCCAAATTGCGTGGGTATATCTTACCTTTTTTAAAGCATAAAACAATGTGCCGACAGTATAAGCAAGCCCACCCGCAATCAATAACTGGATTGCTTCTTTTGATAGATAACGTTGCATATCATCCATAACCAACACGGCTAACCACCCCATGATGATATAGGCAGCCAAAGATACTTTTTGAAAACGATGAATTAGGATCAGTTTAAATACCGTCCCAATCAAGGCGATGATCCATAGCGCAATTAATAAATAATGTGCTTTCGCTGTTGGGATTGCGATACTTAGAAAGGGGGTATATGTTCCTGCAATCAGATAATAAATCGCAGTATGGTCAAGTTTTTTATACCAGTAGCGTTTCATTCCATCTTGAGAGAAATGGTAAAGCATAGAACTGCTGAGGAGTAATACAAGACTGAACCCATATACCCATAAACTCATCCATTGTCCGAAAGGTAGTCCATATCCTTTGATAATTAGAAACACCGATGCAATTAGCGCCAGAACTGCACCAATCCCGTGACTATAGGCATTAATTAATTCTTCTTTGGGATCATAATTGGTCAGAAAATTAGCGTTCATTGAGCTTCTAATAGTATAAAAATACAACTGTATCGTAATGCAATTTCCCTTTTAAAGTAAGACGCTATAAAATTTAGTTTCTATTTGTCAGGTTTTCACTATGTTTGCGCCCAAATTTTCCTTTGAACAAGAACAGCAATTTTTCTTGGAGATTCAGCAATCTATTGAAAACAATAGTTTTGACCGATTGATATTGAGTCAATACAAGGGCGAAATGACAGATTTAGAAAAAATGACTTTTCGCATTATTGAACTGCAAAATCAAAGTATGCTGTCCTGTTTATATCATTATAAAACGCAAGATATTACTAAGAATTATCCGATTGAAGTGGGATTAGAGAAAATAGCCGAGCTGTTGGCTCAGTCGAAACAAGCCAATCTATTTACAATGCATCAAGATATTCAACTGAAAAAAAACAAAAAGAAAGCCATGTTGAATGCACAGAAAAAGCAAATCAGTGTAAACCAAGCTCAACAGCATCATGATCGTGAAAAACATCGATTTGTTCAGCAACAAAGTCCATTTCTTAAACATCTTGGAATTACCGATGAAAAGGCACAAATCATTCCAAGCATGGCGCGCAAGTGGAAACAGATTAATAAGTTTATTGAAATTTTTTCAAATGCTTATGAGCAAATTGATGCTTCTCAACAAGAACTTAATATTGTTGATTTTGGTTCAGGAAAAGGTTATTTAACTTTTGCTTTGTATGATTATTTATTAGAGCAAAATAAAACTCCTTTAATCACAGGTGTTGAACTGCGTTCGAATCTTGTACAGTTTTGCCAAAAAGTTGCAGATGATGTTGGATTTAATCATCTTGATTTTTTTGAAGGTGACGTGCGGAGCTATGCCCCAGAAAAGCTAGATGTCATGATTGCACTACATGCTTGTGATGTAGCAACCGACTTTGCAATTCATACAGGAATTCGTCTGAATGCCTCAATGATCATGTGTGCGCCATGCTGCCATAAAGAGTTGCGACCTCAATTAAAAAGCCCAGAGGTTTTACAACCGATGCTTCAGTTTGGCATTCATGCAGGGCAGCAGGCAGAAATGCTGACAGATACATTACGTGCTTTGTTGCTTAAGGCTTACGGTTATGAAACTAAAGTTTTTGAATTCGTTTCACTGGAACATACCAGTAAAAATAAGATGATTTTAGCGACCAAGCGTAAAGATGTTCAGCAGCCTGATCCGAAAATTATGCAGCAAATTCAAGCCTTAAAACAGATGTATGGTATCCAAAAACAAAGCTTAGAATTGCTGTTACAAGATCAAATGCCGATCGAAAATTTAGGTTGTAAGTGCTAATTAAGCTGAGATCGAGATGTATAGAGTCCAAAGTGGTCACTGGGATAAGTTAGAGCAAGACGCAAAGTTCATTCGAAAACAAGTTTTTATAATTGAGCAGAACATTCCTGAAGAAGAGGAGTGGGATGATCAAGATATGATTTCAGATCATTTTGTTGTCTATGATCAAGACCAACCAATTGCGACTGCGCGTTTATTACAACACAATAGTGTAGGGCGTGTGGCTGTACTCAAAGCTTATCGCGGACAAGGAATTGGACGTATGATTATGTTAGAGATTATTCGGCAAGCACATCAACAAGATCGAAAATTTCTTCAGTTATCCTCACAAGTTCACGCCATTTCATTCTATGAAAAATTAGGATTTTCGATACAAGGGGATGCATACGATGAGTGTGGAATTCCTCATATAAAAATGCAGTTGGTGATTGAAACTAAAAATCACTGAAACGAAGATTTAGATCATAACTTGCTCGATCGATGATCAGATCGAGCAAGTTATATTTCTTTATTGGTGTTGCTGATGTTGGGTTTCAACCTCTGAGCTTGCTTGAGCGTTTTCTTGAGTTATTGCTTTTTGTTGTTCTGCTGCTCGCTGCGCTCCAGGCATATAATCTGGTTCATTGCTCATAGCTAAGTAGAAGAAACTGAGAAAAATTGTACTAAGTACCCCAACGATAATGACAAATTTCCAACCTAATACGGTTTCACTTGAATCGTTGTGAGAGTTTGAGCGATTACTCATAGAAAATTCCAAAAATAAAATAAATAAAAAACTTGCTAGAACAACATCATTTAATCAATTTGATAAAAAGCCTAAACATTATATGGTTTTATAGTTTGTTTTGGGTTGTCTGATGATTTGTATTATTGATTGAAACTTGAAAGTTGATTTGCAAAAAAGAATAGTCTGAAATTAATATTTAGGGCTAAATTTAAGCGATTATTTAGAATTAGATATGATTTACATAAGTTTCCAAGTCTTCAATATTATAGTATTCAAAGACTTGGAATAGGTGAGATGATTATAAGGCGTTCCAATCTTCAATAGCTTTGAAGCCTGTTTCTAGACCAATATCATAACTATAACGAATCTTGGCTTTATTCTTGGTGAGTCGACCCGCCATATGTTTTAAGTCGGGTGGGCAAACCTCCAATATTTTTTGTTCAGATGCTGTTCTAACAAATTGAACAGATTCATTATAGCGTTGCGTTCTTGCTAATAAACTTTTGGCAAAACCATGTCGTTGCTTGAATGCGTACTTTGCAAGGAGTTGATCACCTTTACTACTGGCTTTGTAGTAATTTTTGGGGCGAGTTCTCAGTACCATGAGTTTAGATACATTAGTTTGTTTCGCCGTCCAAAGTACGGGAAGAGCATCTGCGACTCCGCCATCAAAGTAGGGTTCACCAAAAACCTCTACAGCTTGACGAGTAAGCACTGGAATAGAACTTGATGCACGTAATCCATCGAGAATGTTGTCTTTGGAGGCTTTGATATATGTTGCATCTCCTGAAATAGCATGGGTCAATACCATGTAAAATTCAGGATGATTGGCAAATAATTGAGCTTGATTGAGTGGATTTTCTTTTTCAACCACTTCCCACATCCATTTCAAATCAAGTAAGTCACCACCTTTGAAGAAGCGTCCATAATGAATGAATTCAGATCGAACAGAATGATCTAGATAGATTTGTAGGGTGCGACCTTGTTGAGCTGCGAGGTAATTAGCGACATTGGTAGAACCAGATGAAACACCAACACAAAGATTAAATGGATTAAATTGTTGCAGTAAAAATGCATCTAAGACACCGCTGGTAAATGCGCCGCGCATTCCACCACCTTCAACGACCAGTGCTTGACGATTTTGGTGAAGCATTCAATATCTCGAATGGGATGATAAATCCCTGTTTAACACGGATTTATCATCTTCGACAAGAATACTTTAGTGATTGTGTTGCTGATGCTCGCTATGTTGAGCTTCGCCATTTGCTGGAGATTGTGACATTTCAGCTGCTGCCGCTGCTTTTTTTTGATTCATTGGCATATAGTCAGGCTCATTATTTATGGCTAAATAAAAAATCACCATAAAGATAAAGCTTAAAATGCAAGTGATGATCAGTGCTTTCCAACCCCACGGCGAGGTTTCAGGACATAATTTCTCAGACATAAGACAAATTTCCAAAGGACAAAAAGTAAAGCAGAATTGGTATATTTATAGCACAATTTGTGATGGATTAGACGTAATTCGGTTTTCTATCAATAAATACAAAAAAGCTCATATCAGTTAAAGAAACCGATATGAGCGTAAAGTGAAGAGAGTGAAAAAATTATTGAATAATTTCTTTCTTCTGCGCTTTGTATTTTAACAATTGTGGTGGATTGAAACGTTCACCATATTTAGCAGCCAATTCTTCTGAACGTTGTAGTGATTTTTCAATCCCGTTTTGATTTAGGAATTGAATTGCACCACCAGTCCATGGAGCAAAACCGATTCCAAAAATTGAACCGACATTGGCATCAATTACTGATTCTAGAACACCTTCTTCATAGCAGCGTAAAGTATCCAGCGCTTGAACAAACAAGAAACGATCAATCATATCTTGTTCAGAAATATCATTCGCTTTCGTCCAACGGCTGAGCCCATCCCACAAATGTTTTTTGCCATTTTCTGGATATTCATAGAAGCCTGCACCTGCTGCTTTACCTTTACGATTTAGCTCGTGAATCATGGTGTGAACCACTTTATCTACAGGAGTTTTCGGTAAGTCTTTCCCTTCAGCTTGCAGTGCTTTGCGCGTTTCGCTTGCAACATGCTCAGTGAGAGTCAAGGATACTTCATCCTGAATCGCAAGAGGACCAACAGGCATACCTGCTTTGAGTGCTGCCATTTCGATTTTCGCTGGATGTACACCCTCAGCAAGAAGACGCATACCTTCTTGAATGAACGTACCAAACACACGACTGGTAAAGAAACCACGACTGTCATTTACCACGATTGGTATTTTAGCAATTTGTTGTACAAAGTCATAGGCTTTAGCTAATGTTTCAGCTGAAGTTTCTTTGCCTTTGATGATCTCGACCAATTGCATTTTGTCGACTGGGCTAAAGAAATGTAAGCCAATAAAGTTTTTAGCATCTTTACTTGCTGTTGCTAGACCTGTGATTGGTAAGGTAGACGTGTTCGATGCAAAAATTCCATCTTCCGCTAAATACTGCTCAGCTTCTTGAGTCACTTTGGCTTTGAGTTCTTGATTTTCAAATACTGCTTCAATGATTAAATCACAGCCTTGTAAATCAGCTGCATCAGCGGTTGCAGTAATGAGTGCTAACACTTGATCGCGTTTTTCCGCTGACATACGACCCTGTGAAACACGTTTATCAAGTAGCTTTTGTGAATAAGCTTTGCCTTTCTCTGCATTTTCTACAGACACATCTTTGAGTACGACAGGAATTCCTTTGATTGCGGTTGAATAGGCAATCCCTGCACCCATCATACCTGCACCTAAAACACCGACTTTTTTCGCTTGCCATTTAGCAACTTCAGCAGGACGACTCGCACCTGATTTAATTGCATTTAGACCATGCCAAAACGTACCGATCATGTTCTTCGACACTTGACCGACAGTCAGTTGCGTAAAGTAACGTGATTCAATACGAAGCGCGGTATCTACATCGACTTGTGCACCTTCAACTGCAGCCGCCATGATCGCTTCAGGAGCAGGGTAGCAACCTTTGGTTTTGTCACGTAGCATGGCAGGGGCAATTGCAAGCACTTGTGCAACCGCAGGCGTTTTAGGATCACCACCAGGGATTTTGTAGCCTTTCACATCAAATGGTTGCTGTGCTGCTTTTGTAGAAGGTGGATTAGCTTTCACCCAAGCAATTGCTTTTTCTAACAGCTCTTGTTCATTCTCAGCTGTGTCATGTACCAAGCCAAGAGATTTTGCTTTATCGACACCAAATTGCTTACCTTCCATAAGGAACGGGAATGCATTTTGTAAGCCGAGCAGACGCACCATACGGACGATACCACCACCGCCAGGAAGTAGTCCTAAAGTCACTTCAGGTAAACCAAATTTAGTTTTTGGATCATTAATGGCAATACGATAATGGCAACCTAAAGCGATTTCCCAGCCACCACCAAGCGCAGTGCCGTTTAAAGCTGCAACAACAGGCACACCTAAAGTTTCGATTGTGCGTAAGTCACCTTTGAGTTTTTCAATCATCTTGAAAAATTCAGTGGCGTGTTCAGGTTGTACCTGAATCAGCTCATCTAGGTCACCACCAGCAAAGAAGGTTTTCTTAGCTGAACGGAAAATAATACCTTTCAGATCAGTTTCAGCTTTCAGTTTTTGACTGACTTCATCTAAAGCATCACGGAACTCTGCATTCATGGTGTTTGCAGATTGACCAGATGAATCTAGTGTAAGAATTACAATATTGTCAGCGTTTTTTTCGTATTTAATAGCGCTCATGTTGTTCTCCTTACACCAACTCGATAATGGTAGCAATCCCCATTCCACCACCGACACATAATGTTGCTAGACCACGTTTTTTACCTTGACGCTCTAATTCATCTAACAAAGTTCCTAGAATCATGGCACCAGTTGCACCCAATGGATGTCCCATCGCAATCGCACCACCATTGACGTTGACTTTCTCAGCAGGAACTTTCAGTTCTGTAATAAAACGCATCACTACAGCTGCAAAAGCCTCATTTACTTCAAATAAATCAATATCGTCGATGCTCAAGCCTGCTTTTTCTAATGCTTTACGTGCAGCAGGGGCAGGACCAGTCAACATAATGGTTGGATCTGTACCGACTAATGCAGTTGCAAGCACCTTGGCACGAGGTTTTAAACCTTGCTCTTTGACTGCTTTTTCAGAAGCCAATAACACCACCGCAGCACCATCGACAATACCTGATGAGTTACCTGCATGATGGACGTGATTGATTTTTTGCGCTTCAGGATACTTCTGTAAAGCAACAGCATCGAAGCCCATTTGACCCATCATTTCAAAGCTAGCATTCAGTTTTGCTAAACCTTCAACTGTGGTATTCCCTTTGATAAATTCATCTTTTTCTAAGATTGTTACACCTGCATGATCTTTCACAGGTACAACTGATTTATCGAAATAACCATTTGCTTGAGCGGCAGCAGCCTTTTGTTGCGAACCGACCGCAAATGCATCTACATCTGCGCGGCTATAACCATCTAAAGTTGCGATTAAGTCTGCACCTACACCTTGTGGAACAAAAGACGATTTCAAATTGGTTTCTGGATCAAGCGCCCATGGACCACCATCAGAACCCATTGGAATGCGTGACATTGACTCCACACCGCCAGCAACCACAACATCTTCCCAACCTGAACGAACTTTTTGTGCTGCCAAGTTCACCGCTTCTAAACCAGAAGCACAGAAACGGTTGATTTGTACGCCTGCGACATCATCATTCCAACCTGCAGCAATCGCAGCAGTTTTGGCAATATCCCCACCTTGATCACCAATCGGTGTCACACAACCGAGAACGATATCATCGACTTTAGATGTGTCGAGTTGATGGCGTTGTTGTAATTCATTCAATAATGTTGTGAGTAAAGTAATTGGTTTTACTTCATGTAATGAGCCGTCTTTTTTTCCTTTTCCGCGTGGTGTGCGAATGGCATCAATAATATAGGCCTCGCTCATAGCTGTTCCTTGTATTGCCTTAAATTAAAATCATTGTGCTTCGAGTGTACTCAATTTAAGTGTCAGTGCAATGATGATAAACATTGGTAAGTTTGATGTTTTTCGCCAATTCAGTTCACTATTGAATAGTTGAAATATTTAGTAAAATGCATGTCCATAATTCAACATAATTTGCTTGATGAAATTTATTAATATTATTGGTACTACGAATTCTGGCAAATCTACGCTGGATCGAAAGTTGGCGGAAAAATTAAAAATACAATATATCGAACTGGATGATTTACTATGGCTAGATGATTGGCAAGAATCTTCAAATGATGCATTTTTTTGCAAACTTAAACTGAGTATGGATGCAGCATCAACGGGATGGGTGATCTAATCTTTATTCACGCAGTATTGATATGATTTGGTCTGAGGTGGATACGGTCATTTGGCTAGATTATTCTTTTTCTGTTAACTTTTATCGTCTTACTAAACGGACTTTGTGGCTTATTTTAAGTCGTGAGCGATTATGGAAAAACTCGAATAATAGAGAGAACTTGAAAATGGTATTCTCCCAAAAATCGATTTTTTTATGGATGTTTCAGAAATATCCACAAAATAAGAAAAGGTATTTAGCGATGATGAATAACCCCAAATACCAGCACATACGATTTATTCACCTAACTTCGCCTCGGAAGACAGCTGCTTTCTTAAAACAAATAAGTGGTGATTGATAATTAGCATTAAAATCAGGGTATTGGCTATATTTTTTCAAGATAATGTTTTGGCTTTACGGCTGTAATACTTGTAATTAGATTACTTATCAATGAGTTTTTGCAAAAAACCTCTTTAAAAAAGCAGATGAAAATCTGAGATTAAACTATTGATTAGATAAATTTAGATGAAAGAATTGACTATATTCAGATTCATTATATTGAGCAAAGGCTTCACCCTCTACGAAACCAAATTTCTTGTATAGACTAATTGCTGCATCAAAGTGGGAGTCTTTTCCTGTTTCTAAACTCACTTTTTCATAGTTGCTATGTTTAGCAATTTTCAGAAGATAATCAAGTAAGTATGTCGCTACACCTTGACGTAGATGTTGGGGATGAGTCCGCATCGATTTAAGTTCAGCATGATAGGGATTAAGCTCTTGAATCGCACCACAACCAAGAAGCTGATCATCACGCCAAAGTGTATAAAATCGAATGGAGTCTTTTTGTAGGCTGCTGAAATCGAGTGCAAAACTATGCTCAATCGGTGTGTTCTGATGCATGCCGTACAAATGAATGCGTATGAGGTCTTGAACTTGTGGGTCTGAAAAATCGCCTTTTTTGATTATCATTTTTTATCGTGATTGTTGATGACTATAGTGGATTAATACCATATTTTTCAAAAAGTGTTCAACTTTTAAGGGTTGAACACTTTGTCTGATTTAAGTTAATTGTGATGCCCATGCAACTGGCGATATAAACCAGGGGTAACACCAGTCCATTTTTTAAAGGCGCGGTGAAAGGTACTGGTTTCACTAAAGCCAACTTGTTGAGCAACATCTTCTAAAGTGAGGTTTGGAGTGAGCAATAAATGAATCGCAGCGTCACGACGTAAGGCATCTTTGACACCTTGATAGCTTTTACCTTCCGCAGCCAAACGACGACGTAATGTTTGAGGAGATAAATACAACATAGATGCCACATCATTTAAAGTTGGCATTTCTTCGCCGATTTGGCTCTTCAATACATCACGGATACGCGAAGTGAGTGAGTTGGTGTTTTTGAATTTCACTAGAAGTTGTGCTGGTGCGGCTTTTAAAAACTCTTCTAAAGTTTTTTCATCCTGACGAATAGGTAGATCTAAATAATCTGCAGCAAAGGTAATTTCTGTACGCGGTGCGTCAAATTGCATCACTGGTGCAAAAAATAGCGCATCATATTCATCAGCATGGCTAGGGCGTTCATAACCAAAATGGACGCGCTCCAAAGGTAAGCGACGTTCGATTAACCACGAAGCAAGACCATGCCAAATCATCAGCATACTTTCCGTAATAAAATGATCAGGGTCAAGCGCTTTAGGAATGTGAGGTACTAAACGAGCTTCGTGTTTATCACGCTCTAAACTTACAGACCATTCATCACCGAACAATTTGTAAAATTGTGAGGAAAGTTCGAGTGCTTGTCCAAGTGTTTTCGAATGTATGATCAATTGGCACATGATCGCAAATGTACCTAAACGACGTGGTTGAACATCGAAACCAACGTGTTCGTCTTGGGTGACCATCCATAACATTTTGACAAAGCGAGTGTATTGCTCTGGGGAGATTCGAGCTTTAGGTTGACGAAGCAATTCTGCTTCAATACCGACATGTGAAAGTAATGTTTCAACGTCCATGCCTAGGCGTTTTACACCTGTTAAAGCCGCATTCACGAAGTGGATGCTGATCGTATCACGGCTCATATTGAATCCTTCAGTTTCTTTACTATTCACGATAATTGACCTAAATAACCGTCTAAAATATCTAATTGAGCAATTGACAAGAAAAAATTATTGCTCACTAAGTACATGTTAAATTGCCGAAACTATCAAGGTAAATGGCTGAACATGACATTGTTTTTGTGTTTATCCGAACCTAGTATAAAAGAAAATTTGAACAATATGAGTAAAAATTATTATGCCAACTGCTTTAAAGGGATTGAAAGTTCTAGATTTTTCTACTTTGTTGCCTGGCCCATTCGCTAGTATGTATCTTGCAGACATGGGTGCAGAAGTTATCCATGTAGAATCTCCGAGTCGTCCAGATTTGGTTCGAATCATGCCACCTTATGCCAATGGTCAAGCCACTGCGCATAGTTATCTTAATCGAAATAAACAGTCCATTACGCTTGATCTAAAAGATGCTGCAAATATTGAGTTAATTAAAAATAAAATTTCAGAGTTTGACATCCTGCTTGAACAATTTCGACCAGATGTGATGCGTCGATTAGGGTTGGATTATGAAACGCTTGCTGAGATCAATCCTCGATTAATCTATTGTTCTATTACAGGTTACGGTCAAACAGGTACATATAAAGACCGTGCAGGGCATGACATTAACTATCTAGCTTTAGCTGGTATTTCGGGTCATAGTGGTCGCCAAGATAGCGGACCACCTCCATTAGGTGTACAGATTGCGGATGTCGCAGGAGGTTCTTTGCATGCGGTTATTGGGATTTTAGCTGCTGTAGTTGAGCGTCAGCGCAGTGGTATGGGGCAATACATAGATATTTCTATGACGGACTGTGTGGCTAGTTTAAATAGTATGGCCGCCTCAGCAAGTTTGGCTGGTCAGACACCGCAAGGTCCTGAGCAAGGGATGCTGAATGGTGCTATTTTCTATGACTATTATGAAACCAAAGATGGTCGTTATTTCTCTGTAGGAAGTTTAGAACCACAGTTTATGGCTGGATTAGCTGCTGCATTAGAGTTACCTATATTGATGGCAAAAGGTAGTTCTTTTGACTCCGAAGACCGTCAAGCGATTAAACAAGCCTTAAAGGAAAAGTTTAGATCCAAAGATTTTGCTGAGTGGCAATCAATTTTTTCGCAATTAGATATTTGTGTGGAGCCGGTGTTGAGCTTAGATGAAGCTTTGACTTCACCGATTGCAAAACAACGTGGTTGGGTGGTCGATGTGCCTTTATCTGAAAATGCTGACCAAACTGAGCCTCAATTAGCATGCCCAATTAAATTTTCACGTTCTCAAATGCGCTATCAATTTATCGGACAAGGATTGGGTCAAGGAAAATGGTAGAAAATATGTGCATACAATCACAACTTGGTAAAATATTGCACATTTAATCAAGTGATTAACATTTTGAATAAATTAATCAATTAAAAATGGGCGTAACCTTTTATATACAAAAACATAAAAGGTTACGTAAACATGACAATCTCTAAATCATGGGTTGTATCTTGTTTATCCGTTCTTTCATTGAGTCTTTTCACACATCACACTCAAGCAGCTTCTTCCGCATTTGATCCTCATGGTCAATGGCTGTTGGGTGATTGGAACGGTCAACGCACTGCGTTACAAGATCAAGGTTATAACTTTTCTGCTGATTACACAGGTGAATTTGCAGGGGTTTTAGATTCTAAACAACATTCAAGTCATGGCAGTGAATTCACTGGGCAACTGGCTTTAGGCACACACTTTGACTTAAATAAGATTTTAGGTTGGCAAGACACTGAAGCTCAAATCACGGTGACCTATCGAGATGGCCAATCATTGTCCCAAACTGCAGATGGTTTACAAGGACATCTAAGTTCTACCCAAGAAGTTTGGGGGCGAGGTCAAACTTGGCGTTTAACTGATCTGTGGATCAAAAAGAAATTTTTAGATCAAGCTTTAGATATCAAAGTGGGACGTTTTGGTGAAGGTGAGGATTTCAACAGTTTTAACTGTGATTTCCAAAACTTGGCATTATGTGGCTCTCAAGTCGGCAATTGGGTGGGTGATCAATGGTACAACTGGCCTGTCAGTCAATGGGCATTGCGAGTCAAATATAACCTGCAGCCAGATTTATATGCGCAAGTTGGTGCGTATGAATATAACCCAGAGAACTTACAGTGTGGTAAAGGCTTTAATTTAAGTACAGATGGATCACATGGTGCGATTATTCCTGCTGAGCTGGTCTGGGCACCAAAACTTGGTCAACAATCTCTTTTAGGTGAATACCGTTTTGGTTACTACTACAGCACTGCTGATGCTGCTGAAATTGAAAACCCAAGCAAAACTGGACATAAACAAGGCGGTTGGTTTACTGCCAAACAGCAATTAACACGTCATGATGATCAATCTGATCGTGGTTTAACTGGTTTTGTGAATGTCACAGTACATGATTCAAAAACCAACTCCATCAAAGATATGCAAAATGTTGGATTGGTTTATAAAGGTCTGCTCAATCAGCGTCCACAAGATGAACTAGCACTCGGCGTAGCACGTATTCATGCCAATGACAAAAACAATCCTTTATTAGATGAAGAATACAATACTGAGTTGTATTACGGCATCCATGCAACTAATTGGTTGACCATCCGTCCAAATATTCAATATGTACACCATGTCAGTGCCTTGAAAGATGGCGATAAAACATGGGTGGGTGGCATCAAGTTTCAAACCATTTTTTAAGTGTTTTATTCGGAGTTCTATAGCTCATGTTTGCAACTCAATCGGACTATAGAACGCTTTAGCTTTTCAATTGAATGTTAAGTGAATTGATCATTTGCTTAGTCATTCTAATAAATACAAAGATGCAAGGTGATCTTATGAATCAATCTGCTTCAAAATCAGGATTGCGAACGTTGACGGTAATGATCCTTGCCCTCATTGCTTTGTTCCTGCTTATTGGTGGTGTATGGCTCGCAGCTATTGGTGGGTCTTTTTATTATGTGATTGCAGGTGTGTTGTTACTCATCGTAGCAGTACAACTTTATAAGCGTGCTTCTGGTCCACTCTGGGTCTATGCCGCTTTAATGTTAGGAAGTGTGATTTGGGGTGTTTGGGAAGTTGGAACGGACTTCTGGGCACTGGCTCCACGTCTTGATGTTTTGGGTGTGTTGGGTTTGTGGTTGTTAGTACCTGCTGTAACACGAGGTATTGATAAACTTGGCTCAAGTAAGGTTGCGCTATCATCGACTTTAGTTATTGCTATTGTGGTGATGGTGTACTCGATCTTTAATGATCCTCAAGAAATTAATGGTGTGATTCAAACACCTCAACCTGCACAAGCGAAAGCAGTTGATGGTGTAGCACCTGAAGACTGGCCTGCCTACGGTCGTAGTCAAGGAGGGGAGCGTTATTCTCCTCTGACTCAAATTAATGACAAAAATGTCAAAGATTTGAAAGTTGCTTGGACATTCCGTACAGGTGATTTTAGAACTGAAAATGACTCAGGTGAAACGACTAATCAGGTGACACCAATTAAAATCGGCAACAATATGTATATGTGTACGCCACATCAACATTTGATTGCACTTGATCCAGCAACAGGCAAAGAAAAATGGCGTTTTGATCCAAAACTTAAAACGGACAAGACTTTCCAACATTTAACTTGTCGTGGGGTGATGTATTACGATGCTGCAAACACCACTGTGTTTGCAACCAGTTTACAGGCGAAAAAATCAACTTCGACTGAATGTCCTCGTAAAGTTTTTGTTCCGGTTAATGATGGTCGTTTAGTTGCGGTGAACGCAGATACAGGTAAAGCATGTTCTGACTTCGGTCAAAATGGCGAAGTGAATTTACAAGAATTCATGCCATATGCCTATCCAGGTGGCTATAACCCAACTTCACCAGGTGTTGTATCTGGTACTACAGTGGTAATTGCAGGTTCAGTGACCGATAACCATTCGAATAAAGAGCCATCAGGTGTGATTCGTGGTTATGACGTGAATACTGGTAAGTTGCTGTGGGTATTCGATACGGGTGCTGCTGATCCGAATGCAATGCCAGGTCAAGACACAACATTTGTGCATAACTCGCCAAATGCATGGGCGCCACTTGCTTATGATGCAAAATTGGACATCGTCTATGTACCGACAGGTGTAGGTACACCTGATATTTGGGGAGGCGACCGTACTGAGTTGAAAGAGCGCTATGCGAACTCAATGCTGGCGATTAATGCAAGCACAGGTAAGCTAGTTTGGAGTTTCCAAACCACACATCATGATTTGTGGGATATGGATGTACCATCTCAACCTTCATTGGCGGATATTCAGGATAAATCTGGTCAAACGGTCCCTGCGATTTATGTCTTAACTAAAACAGGAAATGCCTTTGTTTTAGATCGTCGTAATGGTCAGCCAATAGTACCGATTACTGAAAAACCAGTTCCGCAAACAGTGAAGTGGGGGCCACAAACTAAAGGTGAGTTCTATGCTAAAACTCAACCATTCTCTGACTTTAACTTAGCACCTAAAGATAAATTAACAGATAAAGACATGTGGGGTGCCACCATGTTTGACCAGTTAATGTGTCGGGTGAAGTTTAAACGTTTGAATTACGATGGTATTTATACACCACCTTCTGAAAATGGCACTTTAGTATTCCCTGGTAATCTCGGTGTATTCGAATGGGGCGGTATGTCAGTGAATGCTGATCGTCAAGTTGCAGTCATGAACCCGATTGGCTTGCCATTCGTAAGTCGTTTAATTCCAGCAGATCCAAACCGTCAAGCAGTCGCACGTGGTGCGGGTACAGAGCAGGGCATGCAACCGATGTATGGTACGCCATATGGTGTAGATATTAGTCCGTTCCTGTCTCCATTCGGTTTGCCTTGTAAGCAACCTGGTTGGGGCTTTGTTGCTGGTGTGGATTTAAAAACACATGAAGTGGTTTGGAAAAAACGTATTGGTACGATTCGTGATAGTTTGCCAAATCTATTCCAATTACCACCAGTGAAAATTGGTGTACCCGGTTTAGGTGGTTCGATTTCAACAGCAGGTAATGTGATGTTTGTTGGGGCGACTCAAGATAACTACATCCGTGCCTTTAATGTTTCAAATGGCGATAAGTTATGGGAAGCTCGTTTACCTGCAGGTGGTCAGGCAACACCAATGACTTATGAAGCTAACGGTAAACAATATGTGGTGATTATGGCGGGTGGACACGGTTCATTTGGTACTAAAATGGGTGATTATCTCGTTGCCTATGCTTTGCCAGATAAGAACTAATTTCATTTGAAAATTGATTGTCAAAGCTCAGATTCGTCTGGGCTTTTCCTTTTTGTAGTCATTAGATAGGCTTATCAATAAAACCGTTATTAAATATGCAAAAAAAGCATTTTATTGATGAAACAAAGCTCGTTATGCTAAACGCCTTTATAATGAATGACTAGCCATACGCCATGTATTTATATACGGATTTCGATCAACAACTGATTAACCAACGCGTTGCTCAGTTTCGCGATCAAACAGAACGCTATTTAGCAGGAAAATTGACCGAAGACGAATATCGTCCATTACGTTTGCAAAATGGTTTATACGTGCAACGTTATGCGCCGATGCTCCGTATCGCCGTGCCGTATGGCTTGATGAATACTAAACAACTTAGAAAAATTGCTGAAATCGCGACTCAATACGATCGTGGTTATGCTCACGTTTCAACACGTCAAAACATTCAGTTAAACTGGCCGGCATTAGAAAATGTTCCAGATATTTTAGCTGAACTTGCGACAGTGCAAATGCATGCTGTACAAACCTCAGGTAACTGTATCCGTAACACCACCACTGATCAGTTTGCGGGTGTTGTTGCAGGTGAAATTGCTGATCCGCGTCCTACATGCGAATTGATTCGTCAGTGGAGTACATTCCACCCCGAATTTGCATTCTTACCACGTAAGTTCAAAATCGCCGTTTCTGCTCTTGAAGAAAAAGATCGTGCTGCAACAGCATTCCATGATATCGGTGTTTATATCGTACGCAATGATGCTGGTGAGATTGGTTATAAAATCATGGCGGGCGGTGGCTTAGGTCGTACACCAATTATCGGTAGTGTCATTCGTGAGTTCTTACCACGTGAAGATTTGATTGCTTATCTTGAAGCGACTTTGCGTGTATATAACTTACATGGCCGTCGTGATAACAAATATAAAGCACGTATCAAAATTTTAGTTAAAGCACTTACGCCAGAAGTCTTTGCTCAAAAAGTTGAGGCTGAATTTGAACACACACGTGAAGCTCTAAGAATTCAACCAGAAATCTTAAAAAAATTGGATGAAGAATTTACACCATTCGATTATCAAGATTTAGAAGATGAGGATTTCACAGCATTATTTGCTGAAAATCCAAAGTTTAAACAATGGTACAACGTCAATACTAATGCCCATAAAGTCAAAGGTTATCGTATCGTTACGATTTCTTTGAAGCGTGCTGGTATTGCTCCTGGTGACGTAACATCAGAAGAAATGAACTTAATCGCTGATTTAGCAGATAAGTATACGTTTGGCGAGTTCCGTACCACACATGAACAAAATATTTCATTGGTAGATGTACCACAGAAAAATTTATTTGAATTGTGGCAAACGCTTGAACAGCACAACATGGCTCGTGCACATATTGGTTTTATTACCGATATTATTTGCTGTCCAGGTGGTGATTTCTGTTCATTAGCTAACGCAAAATCAATTCCTATTTCAGAAGCGATCACACGTCGTTTTGAAGATCTTGATACCATTTATAATTTAGGTGAACTAGACCTAAATATCTCAGGATGTATGAATGCTTGTGGTCATCACCATGTAGGCAATATTGGTATTCTTGGTGTAGATAAAAAAGGTGCTGAGTTCTATCAAATCACTTTAGGTGGTAATGCGAATCATGATGCATCTATTGGTGATATTTTAGGACCATCTTTTGCTGCAGATGCTGTACCCGACGTGATCGAGGAAATTTTGAATACTTACCTAGATTTGCGTACTGAAGGTGAGCGTTTTATCGATACATACCGTCGTGTAGGGATTCAGCCATTTAAGGAGCGTGCTTATGCTTAATACATCGCTACAAGTGCTTTCTAAAGATGGCACGATTGCAGACAATACTTATCAAGTTATTGCAGAAGATGGAGCAATTCCCCAAGGTGATGTTGTTTTAACAACAGCCCAATTGAATGAATTGCCAAATATACAAGGTAAAAAAGCGTTGTATATCACTGTAAATGATTCACCTGAAACACATCAGTTCCCTTTAAGCGAATTAGATGCAATATTCATTGAGTTTGCTGGTTTTAATGATGGTCGTGGATATTCATTCGCAGCATTATTGCGCCGTCAAGGATATCAAGGTGAGTTACGTGCAGTGGGCGATATCTTTAAAGATGTTTTAAATTATTTAAAACGCTCTGGCTTTGATACCTTTGTAGTAAAAGAAGGTAAAGATATTCAGGAAGCAGCAGCTGGTCTGCTGGACTTTACAAATCCTTATCAAGCTTCAACAGCTGTACCTCAAGCAAGCTATCAAACTGGTGCATAAGCCACCCATAATCAATAAGCTGAACTAAGGTTCAGCTTTTTTGTTTTGTAAAATTGGATTAATCAAGAGCTGAAAAATAACAATGCTAACTCTCTTATCAAAAATCAATCCAGGTGTAATTTGGCTATTAATCGCTATAGCAACTGATGTACTTTCGACTTTTTATTCAGCCAAAGCAAATGGATTGGTCAATAAGCTGGATCAAGGTATTGCTTTGGTACTGTATCTTATTTCGTTTACTTGTGCTGCGATTGCTTTGAAATATATGCAAGCAGGAATTTTATATGTGCTTTGGTCTGGTATTGGTGTAATTGCGACAGCAGCACTAGCAAAAGTTTTTTTGGGGCAGAATATTGATTTAGCGGGTTGGATTGGAATCGGTTTTATTACCATCGGTTTGATGATAATTGCACAATACTCAAATATTGATGTTTAAAAGTACTATCAAAAAAGTTTCTTTTGATAGTACTTAAGGTTTTTCTTATATATCTTCTAACTGACAATTCACCATCCATTTAATGCCGAACTGATCAGTAAAAGCACCGTAAAGTGCACCCCAGAAAGTTCTTTCAAGTTGCATTTCAATATGACCATGAACGGAAAGCTGATTGAATAAACGGCGTGCCTCAGTTTCATCATGTTCAATATTAATAGAAATATAATGATTGTTTCCTTGAATGAAACCCGCATTTGGGGCACAGAATTGATCGTTTACATCTGATCCCATTAAAACTGTATATTCATTGATTGGTAAAGATACATGTAGAATTAAGCTTTTATCGGCCTCAGATAAAGTTACACCTTCTGTCGGTGGCATATCTCCATAACGGCTAATCATTGCAAATTCACCGCCAAAAACTGATTGATAAAAAATAAAAGCTTGTTCTGTTTGTCCTTTAAAGTTCAAATAGTGATTTAGTTGCATTTTTTGCTCCTTGTTGTTTTTTTATACACTGCATAACGTACCGATATTTGAACGCTGGGTGAATTATTTTTTGTAATTATAGAAAACAGAAATCCTGCATATAGCAGGATTTCTGTTGCAACCTTACTATTATTTAATAGTAAGGTTCACACATTATTTTTAGATCAGTTCAATCGCAACAGCAGTTGCTTCACCACCACCGATACATAATGCTGCAACGCCTTTCTTACCGCCAGTACGCTTGAGAGCGTGGATTAATGTAAGAATGATACGTGATCCAGTAGAACCAACAGGGTGGCCTAAAGCACAAGCACCACCATTGATATTCACTTTTTCAGCATCTAGTTTAAAGTCATCAATTGGGCACATTGTCACCATAGCAAAAGCTTCATTGATTTCCCAAAGATCAACTTCTTGTGCATCCCAACCTGCTTTCTTCAATACTTTCTCAATCGCACCAACAGGAGCAATTGTGAATTCAGAAGGGTGTTGAGAGTTAGAAGCCGTAGCGATGATTTTTGCTAATGGTTGTAAACCACGTGCAGAAGCAACATCTGCTGAAGTAAGTACAAGTGCAGAAGCACCATCAGAGATAGAGCTTGCATTTGCAGCGGTAATTGTACCGTCTTTTGCAAATGCAGGTTTCAAACTTGGAATTTTATCAATTTTTGCATTTAATGGTTGTTCATCTTGATCAACAACAACATCACCTTTACGGCTAGAAACAGTTACTGGAACGATTTCATCTTTGAAATAACCTTCAGTAATTGCTTTTTGTGCACGTTGTAAAGAGCGAATTGCAAAGTCATCCATTTGCTGACGGGTATAGCCACGAGTATTTGCCATATCTTGTGCAAATGAACCCATTAAACGACCTGTTTCAGCATCTTCTAGACCATCAAAGAACATATGATCTTTAATTTCACCATGACCCATGCGGTAACCTGCACGGGCTTTTGGTAAGACGTAAGGAGCATTAGTCATTGACTCCATACCGCCAGCAACAACGATCTCAGCGCTACCAGCTTTGATCATATCTGCTGCTTGCATCACTGCTTTCATACCAGAGCCACACAATTTGTTAATTGTTACAGCACCTGTAGAGTCAGGTAAGCCTGCTTTACGCATTGCTTGGCGTGCAGGTCCTTGTTTTAGTCCCGCTGGAAGAACACAACCCATGATAACTTCTTCAACATCAGTTGGTTGTAAGCCTGAACGTGCGATCGCTTCTTTGATCGTGATTGCGCCTAATTCAGGTGCTGTAGCACTTGATAAAGCACCTTGGAAGCCGCCCATAGCTGTACGAGCGCCATTTACAATTACGATGTCAGTCATTGTATGTCTCCAGACTTATAATTTGCTGAGAATGTTCAAAACCTATGCAGTATATTAAAAAAACTCTGTCAATAAAGTGTTTTACATCGTATTCGCTAGACTGAAGAGTTTTTTAGCAGCTGGAAATTTCTTGCGTACGAACATGCCCCATATTACTTAAGATGATTTGGAGATGGTGGTTTGATCGACTAGAACAATAATAGAAACTGCCATTTGAACCACGTGGTAACCCCGTATCTCCCTGAAAGGTGAGTGAGTTAATATTCAGAGTGCCACGCCATGCCAATGAGCCATATTTAGGTTGGACTGGATTTGAATACAGAATAGTTTCTGTGATATCGCGTCTTTTATTACGATTAGCGTCAAGAAAACCAATAAATCCATGATTCCAATCGCTACTACAAGAACTAAAGTCTTGAGTTGCGCACAAAGTCACATTTTTCTGATAGGTTTGTGCATCGGATTTGGCTTTTTGTATGTAAATTGTGAGAGTCTTTTTAATTTGTTTTACTTCAATTGAAATTAATATTTCGATGAAGTAAGGATGTGCTAGGCTGACTAAAATTGCGGAAATTGCAATCGTTATGATGATTTCAGGCAGCGTAAAGCCGGAAAATTTAAACATAATATTACCTGTTGGTGTTTCTGTAATTTTTTTATTAACAAAGTGTTAAGTAATTACTGTATTTATTAATTTAAGTTTACTATTGCGAAACTAAAGATTACTTCATGCAGCAAATGCTGTTAAACTTGAAGAGAGCGAACAATAAGCTATTCAGACTTTAAAATTGAATTAAAATTTACTGAACTACAACGGAAATTGTAAGAAATTTTGTCAATAATTTGCGAGGTTAAAGTTATCAAGCACTTGGAAAATTCATCAAGTGTTTGTATGATTCAAAGTGAAGTGAATAGCTTAAAAATAATACTGTGAACACTTCCGTGTTTATGGGGCCAAAAATCATAGGCTAAGCTTGAACAACAAACAATTGTTATCTCTGGAGGATATCCATGAAATTGAGTCGTATTGCACTTGCTATGCTTGTTGCTGCTCCTTTAGCTGCTGCTAATGCAGGTATAACTGTAACACCACTGTTACTTGGTTACACATTCCAAGACAGTCAACATAACAATGGTGGTGACAAGGGTGAGTTAACTGACGGACCGGAATTACAAGATGATTTATTCGTTGGTGCTGCGCTAGGTGTGGAGTTAACACCTTGGCTAGGCTTTGAAGCTGAATATAATCAAGTAAAAGGTGATGTAGATCCTAATTACGGTGAATATAAGCAGAAACAAATCAATGGTAATTTCTATGTTACTTCTGATTTAATCACCAAAAATTATGATAGTAAGATCAAGCCATACGTTTTATTAGGCGCTGGTCATTATAAGTATGAGTTTGATGATGCACGTTTAGCTTATCGTGATGATCAAGAAGGTACGTTAGGTAATGCTGGTGTTGGTGCTTTTTGGCGCTTAAACGATGCTCTTTCTCTTCGTACTGAAGCTCGTGGTACATACAATTTTGACGAAAAATTCTGGAACTATACAGCTCTTGCTGGTTTAAACGTAGTTCTTGGTGGTCACTTGAAGCCTGCTGCTCCTGTAGTAGAAGTTGCTCCAGTTGAGCCAACTCCAGTTGCTCCTCAACCACAAGAGTTGACTGAAGATCTTAACATGGAACTTCGCGTATTCTTTGATACAAACAAGTCAGACATCAAACCACAATACAAATCTGAAATTGCTAAAGTTGCAGAGAAGTTAGCTGAATACCCGAATGCGACTGCTCGTATTGAAGGTCACACAGATAACACTGGTCCACGTAAGTTAAACGAACGTTTATCTTTAGCTCGTGCTAACTCTGTTAAATCAGCTCTTGTAAACGAATACAACGTTGATGCATCTCGTTTGTCTACTCAAGGTTTCGCTTGGGATCAACCGATTGCTGACAACAAAACTAAAGAAGGTCGTGCTATGAACCGTCGCGTATTCGCTGCGATCACTGGTAGCCGTACTGTTTTAGTTCAACCAGGTCAACAAGCTCAATAATTGAGTTTTTGAACTAAAAAAGCGAC
>NZ_JAKTID010000086.1:62281-136339 GCF_027854795.1 Acinetobacter sp. AOR34_HL
TCGCTTTTTTATTGCCAAATTTAAGATAAATAAACATTTTAATTCTCCACACTTTTGAATCTTATATATTCAAGATTTAAGATAAAAATTACCAAACACCTTTACTTAGTTGTTGTTTGGTTTGTTGACGATCCCGACGATGTTGTGCACGAGGCTTCTCAGTTTCATGTATTCCACCTTTCTGTAGTAAAGGGGATAATGCGACGGGATTGCGAACTTTGATTTTAGGCATTTCTTTAAGTTTCATTTATTTAACCTTTTATACATAGAACTTGTTTAAGCGTGTGAATGATCTCGATGAGATCCGATTGATTCTGCATGACTTGATCGATGTCTTTATAAGCGCTAGGAATTTCATCAATTACACTTGGATCTTTTCGACATTCGATTCCTCGAGTTTGTTGAATTAAATCATCTTGGCTAAATAACAATTTTGCCTTATGACGACTCATTCTCCGACCTGCACCATGTGAACATGAGCAGAATGCTTCAGGATTTGCTTTACCTTTAACAATATAAGAACGTGTACCCATAGAACCCGGAATAATTCCTAATTCATCAAGTCCAGCACGAATTGCACCTTTACGTGTTATAAAAAGATCTTCACCGAAATGATTCTCTCGACTGATATAATTGTGGTGGCAATTTATAGCTTCTTTAGTGAGTTGAAAAGGTGGAAGTAGGGGGCGAATGGCTTCTAAAATTAATCGCATCATTTCACGACGATTTTCAAAAGCATATTCTTGAGCCCATTCAACGGCTTCAACATAATCATTAAAACTACATGATCCTTCTGCGAAATAACTTAAATCTTTATCTGGAACATGACCAAAGCGATGTTGAGCTTCTTTCTTCGCTAGTTCAATAAAATACGTGCCGATCACATTACCTAATCCACGACTGCCAGAATGTAACATGACCCAAACATCTTGATTTTCGTCTAAGCAGAGTTCAATAAAATGGTTACCACCACCTAAAGTTCCAAGTTGTTTTTGCCAAGTTAAATCAAAATTTCTGAGCATTCTGATTAAACCAGGATGTTTTTTTACGATTGGTTGTAAGCGTTTTTCTAACGGAATAATGTTAGATGCTTTCGCTTTCACTTGTTTATGTAACTCAAATCCTACGGGAACTTTTCGTTCGATTGCATTACGCAATGACGAAAGATTATCAGGAAGTTGTGAAGCTTTTAAATTGAGTCGAATCGCATTCATACCACAGCCAATATCTACGCCCACAGCTGCGGGTATAATTGCATGTTTAGTTGGTATAACACTTCCGACTGTCGCACCTTTACCAACATGTACATCGGGCATGACTGCAATATGAGAATAAACAAATTGCAGTTGTGCCATTTTCTTCAGTTGTTCAATGCTCTCATTATCAATATCGTTAGTGAATATCTTCACAGGTACACCGTATTGAGCTTCAGCATTGAGTATTTTTTGTATGCCCATTTTTATTTCTCGATTAGCGAAATTTCTGTCCGAATAGGCATAAAAAAACCTAGCGAATGCTAGGTTTAGAAGAGCATTCGGACAAGTGATCATTTGATTTGTCACTTGTCCGTGAGACGACACAGTGCCAAATCTTAAAGTGTTTTCCTTTGTAGTAATGGCATGTGTGTCCTCCTATAAAAATTGTCGATGAAAATATGAGCGTGAATTTTACTCGTATTTCTCAAAGGGTCAAGTGAAATTAAGATTTATTATTCACCTTCTTTCACATTCATCTCTTTGTAAGCAATGAGTTTGGTCTTGTGTTTCCACTTATACCCTAACCAAATTGCAAGAAATAGCGGAATACTGATATAGGTTGAAAGTAGTCCTAACCAGTCAATTTTTCCACCAATCAGGGCTTGATAGTTCTGACCTAAAATAATGATGGAACAGAGAATAAATGCAAACCACGGTGCAAATGGAAAGAATTTTGCACGATAAGCGAGGTCTTCTAACTTATGACCTTGAGCTAAATAGCCTTTGCGGAAACGATAATGTGATATTGCTATGCCTAGCCAGACAATAAATCCACACATCCCAGACATATTTAGTAACCAGTTAAAAACTTGTTGCTCACCGATAAATGTCGTTAGGAAACATAATGCTGCAACTGCTGTAGTTGCATACAGTGCATTCATTGGAACGCCACGTGTATCTAATTTGGAGAACCACTTTGGCGCACGACCTTCTTTAGCCATATCAAATAGCATACGGGTAGAAGAGTACATTCCAGAGTTACCCGCAGATAAAATTGCACTCAGAATAACTGCATTCATTAAGCTTGCAGCAAATGCGAATCCTGCTTTTTCATAGAGAAGAGTAAATGGAGAAAGCGCAATATTTTCACTTTCTGCGGCATGCAGTAACAAAGGATTATCGTAGCTGACCAGTGTACCAATGATGAAAATACACAAAATATAGAAAAGTAGAATTCGCCAAAAAATCTGTTTAATCGCCAAGGGAATTGTTTTCTTAGGGTCTTTTGATTCACCAGCAGCTACACCGACCATTTCAGTACCTTGAAATGAGAACCCTGCGATCATTGCAACACCAACCAGTGCTTGTAATCCACCAACGAATGGCGCATCACCTTTCGTCCAGTTGCTAAATGCAGAAACATTTGGAGTCAGCATAATTTTTGCAATCATTGCGATACCGATGATGATAAATACAATAATGGCAATAACTTTAATCATTGAAAACCAGAATTCACTTTCACCAAAGCCTTTGACCGTCATTGCATTGATTGCAAAGATCACAGCCAAAAATACAGCACTCCAATAGAAGCCAGAAATTTCTGGAAACCAAAATTTCATGATGAATTGGACGGCTACTAATTCAAATGCGACTGTAATCGCCCAGTTGTACCAATAGTTCCATCCTAAAGCAAAACCAAAACCTTCTTCTACATAGCGACTACCATAGGTGAAGAAAGCACCAGAACTTGGGTTATGAGTTGCAAGCTCACCTAAACTAGTCATCAAGAAATAAATCATGATTCCAATAAGTGCATAAGCGAGTAGCGCACCGCCAGGACCTGCGGTAGCAATCGTAGAACCTGAAGCAAGGAATAAGCCTGTACCAATCGATCCACCGATGGCAATCATATTGAGATGGCGTGCCCCAAGCTTACGCTGTAGGTGTTGAGGAGCAGAAATATCGCTCATAAGATTTCCTTAAACCGAATAAGGGTCAGTTGACACTTAAAATTACGTGTTAGGTTGAGATGTCAACCAACCTTGCCTGCACAGGCATATAATACTTTGAATCCCTGCTTATCAGCTTTCACTTCACATTGACCAAATTGTTGTTCAATGAGGGGAGGATAGTTGAGAAAGCGATTGGCTACGATCCACAGTTCACCCGAACTTTTTAAATGCGATTTTGCTAAGCGACACAGAGTTTCACTTGCATCGTAATTAGTATGTATGCCTTGATGAAATGGTGGATTACTTACAATTGCATCCAAATCTTGAGGGGCGTCACTAAAGCCTGTAACTGGTTCAAGATTTAAGTTTTCCAAGTTTAAGCCATTCTGTTCAAATGAGAACTTGGTTGACTGTAATGCAAAGGCATCAACATCAAGTGCAAAAATATGCTGTTCTGGGTTTAATTTGGCTAGATAGGCACTAATCACGCCAGCGCCGCAACCAAAGTCGGCAATCTTACCTGATTTTACTTCTTGAAGGTAAGGGAGCAAGACGGCTGTACCTACATCCAAATGATCTTGACTAAATACACCAGGAAGTGCGCAAATCGTGAGTGATTGCTGGTCGATTTGAATCGTATAGGTTTTTAACCAGTCTCGTAGTGATTTAGGTTGTGCTAATTTTTCGAGTGGCATCTGCCAAAGTTGGCAATGGCGTGCACTATCTAATTTGATAGCTTTTCCATATTGCTGTAATTGTTTAGCTGCTCGTTCAATTCCACCTTTTTTCTCACCAACTAAAAAGACTGATTGACCTAGCTCTAAATGGCTGGCAACAGTATGCAAAATATAGTTTAAAAGCTCTTTTGATTTTGGAACAAAAATAACCACCTGATCATAGCGATTTGCTGGAAACTCAACGCAAAAATTTGATTTTATTTCTGCGTTTAGAAAGCCTTGATGATCTGCAAAGTTCCATGTCCAAACGGAAGCTTCGACTTCGACGGGTAAGCTTTTTACGAGCTGATCATTCGGGGCATTGATTAATAAAACTTGCCCTTTTAAATAATCTTGTTGACGTATGACAACTTCACTACGTGGATCCATATTGATCTCTCATCAAAAACAAAGCCCAGTCGTGAAACTGGGCACTTGCAATTGTTAACGAATTATTTTTGAGTTTCAGGTAAAACAATATTCAAAATCAAGGCTGCAATACCACCTGTTGCAACACCTGAGCTGAAAATATTTTTAAATAATTCAGGAAGGTGTTCTAGGATTTGTGGTACTTGTGCTACCCCTAAGCCTAGTGCTAATGAGATTGCAATAATTAACAATGCACGACGATCTAAATGGATCGTTGATAAAATATTAATACCAGATGCAGCCACGGCACCGAACATCACCATCACCGCACCGCCAAGTACCGCTTGTGGAACAGCTTGAATCACAGCAGCCACAGCAGGGAATAAACCTAATAAGATCAATAATGCTGCAATCCAAAGACCTACATAACGGCTCGCAACACCAGTCAACTGGATCACACCATTATTTTGTGCAAATACAGAACTTGGGAAAGTATTGAAAATACCTGCTATGAAAGAGTTGGCACCATTAACTAGAACACCACCTTTGATGCGTTGCATCCAAACGGGGCCATCTACAGGTTGATTAGAAATTTTGCTGGTTGCTGTGACATCACCAATTGCTTCTAGAGAAGTTACTAGATAAATAAAAGCCATTGGAATAAACAAGCTCCAAGAAAAGCTCAATCCAAAATGCATTGGTGTTGGGATTTGAATAATAGGAGCTTCTTGTAATACGGAAAAGTTTAAATGTCCCATAAATCCAGCAAGTACATAACCGATGACTAAAGCGATCAAAATTGCTGAACTTTTCACCCAAATAATGCGAATTCTATTCAGTAAAATGATAATCCCCAAAACTGTACACGACATAATGAGATTATCTGCATTTGCAAAGGTATTATCCTGCATTGCGGTATAACCACCACCCATGCTAATCAGTCCTTCTTTGATCAATGTTAGACCAATCAACAGAACGACGATTCCTGTAACGAGAGGAGTAATCAGCTTTTTTACCCAAGGTAAAATTTGAGATACGCCCATTTCGATAAATGAACCTGCGATTACGACACCAAAAATCGCAGCCATAACTTGTTCGACAGGTGTGCCAGCAGCCACCATTGAGCTACCTATACCAATGATAGGACCAATGAAATTAAAGCTAGTTCCTTGAACAATAAGTAATCCAGCGCCAAATGGACCAACTTTTTTACATTGCAAGAAAGTCGCGATCCCTGAAATAATTAATGACATAGAAAGAATCATATTGGTGTCTTCGCGAGACACGCCTAATGCCAAACAAATCAATAATCCAGGGGTGACAATTGGCACTAAAATCGCTAAAAGATGTTGAAGCGCCGCTAAAAAAGCAATAAAAGGTTTCGGTCGATCATTTAGCCCATAGACTAGATCGAGCGGTTGTTCAGAGTGGGGATTTGACATGGGAGCATAAAAAAGCGGTAAGCATTAGTTGATTATTCTAATAGACTTAGACTACTTTACCAACGATTCTGTAACTATTCGTCAGAAAAAAATTGCTCTGTCAATAAACTGTCACTACTAAACTTTAGTATTTTTCTGTATAATTTGCCCTCAAATTTAAAGCGTATCGAATTTTACATGTCAGATATTAAAACTCTCCGTAACATTGCCATTATTGCGCACGTCGATCATGGTAAAACGACTCTTGTAGACAAACTTTTACAACAATCAGGTGCTCTTGGTGATCGCGCAGGCGAGATTGAACGTGTTATGGATTCTAACGCGCTTGAGTCTGAACGTGGTATTACCATTCTTGCGAAAAATACTGCAATCAAATGGTTAGATAAGCGTACTGATACTGAATACCGTATCAATATCGTGGATACCCCCGGACACGCAGACTTCGGTGGCGAAGTTGAACGTGTAATGTCGATGGTTGACTGTGTATTGCTTCTTGTTGACTCTCAAGAAGGTCCAATGCCACAAACTCGTTTCGTAACGCAAAAAGCGTTCGCACGTGGTTTGAAGCCAATCGTAATCATTAACAAAGTTGACAAGCCAAGCGCTCGTTGTGACTGGGTTATTGATCAAGTATTCGACTTATTTGATAACTTAGGCGCATCTGATGAGCAATTGGACTTCCCAGTTGTTTATGCTTCAGGTCTTCGTGGTGTGGCTGGTCCATCACCAGAAGAATTAGCGGATGATATGACTCCGTTGTTTGAAACGATTGTTGATATCGTAGAACCACCAGCAGTTGATGTTGATGGTCCGTTCCAAATGCAGATTTCTTCACTTGATTATAACAGCTTCGTTGGTGTTATTGGTGTTGGTCGTATTCAACGTGGTTCTGTAAAATTGAACACTCAAGTAACCGTAATTGATAAAGAAGGTAAGACACGTAATGGTCGTATCTTAAAAATCATGGGTTATCACGGTTTAGAGCGTGTTGATGTTGAATCTGCTTCTGCTGGTGATATCGTTTGTATCACAGGTATTGATGCATTAAATATTTCTGACACGATTTGTGATCCGAAAAATGTTGAAGCATTACCTGCATTGTCTGTAGATGAACCTACAGTTTCGATGACGTTCCAAGTGAACAATTCACCGTTTGCTGGTAAAGAAGGTAAATTCGTTACTTCACGTAATATCCGTGAGCGTCTTGATCGTGAATTGATTCACAACGTTGCATTACGTGTTGAAGATACTGATAGTCCAGACCGTTTTAAAGTATCTGGTCGTGGTGAACTTCACCTTTCAGTATTGATTGAAAACATGCGTCGTGAAGGCTTTGAAATGGGCGTATCACGTCCACAAGTCATCATGAAAGAAATCGATGGTGAAAAACAAGAGCCATACGAAAATGTAACGTTTGATGTTGAAGAACAGCATCAAGGTTCAGTTATGGAACAAATGGGCTTCCGTAAAGGTGAAATGACCAATATGGAAGTTGATGGTAAAGGTCGTATCCGTATTGAAGCGACTGTACCTTCACGTGGTTTGATTGGTTTCCGTTCTGAATTCTTAACCATGACTTCTGGTACAGGGATCATGACATCAAGCTTCTCGCATTACGGTCCAGCAAAAGCAGGTACTGTGGCGAAGCGTCAAAACGGTGTGTTGATCTCTATGGTTCAAGGGACTTGCTTGGGCTATGCATTATTTACACTTCAAGACCGTGGTCGTTTATTTGCTAAACCACAGCTTGAAGTATATGAAGGTATGATCATCGGTATTAACTCCCGTTCAGACGATATGGTTGTTAACCCAACTAAAGCGAAACAGCTCACCAACGTCCGCGCATCTGGTACTGATGAAGCATTGACTTTAACACCTGCACTGGAATATACGCTTGAACAAGCGCTTGAATTCATTGAAGATGATGAGCTAGTTGAAGTAACACCAAAATCAATTCGTATTCGTAAGCGTTACTTGACTGAAAACGAGCGTAAGCGTAACCGTGATAAATAATTTTTCTTAACTGAAAAAGAAAAAACCGCTAATTCTATTTAGCGGTTTTTTCATTGCGTAGACTTAATGGCCGAGAGATGCTTAAGCACATATTTTTATTAAAATAAAATATGTTGTTAAAGTGTGAAATAGCTTTCTTTTTTGATAAAAATATTAAATTATCAACATCATGCCATAGCCGCACCTGTGTAATAAACAATGTAAAAATGGGTTGCGATAAAGTTCAACTCTGGAGAGTTATAGATGAGTATTATTCAAGAATTTAAAGAATTTGCCATCAAAGGCAATATGATGGATCTTGCCATTGGTGTCATCATTGGTGGTGCATTTGGTAAAATTATTGATTCATTGGTGAAAGATATCATCATGCCACTTATTTCAGTTATTACTGGTGGGGGTGTTGATTTTACGCAGAAGTTTATTGTGCTAGGAGACAATCCAAATAATTTACAGTCTTTAGATCAATTAACGAAAGCAGGTGTCAATGTTTTAACCTATGGTAATTTCTTAACCATCTTTATTAATTTCATTATTTTGGCATGGGTTGTGTTTCTTATGGTGAAAGTAATGAATCGTATGCGTAAACAAAAAGAAGCAGCGCCAGCAGCACCAGCGCCTACACCAGAAGATATTCAGTTGTTACGTGAAATCCGTGATGAATTGAAAAAACAGGGTTAATAGACCTTGATACAGAAAACGGCATTTGATATGCCGTTTTTTTATTGTAGATTGGAATAAAATTAGCTAAAGAACGATAGATGAATAATCGTTTTTACATAGAAAACTTTCTACTTTCATTTTAAGATGCGGAGCGTATTGCTAGGGGATTAACCAACATGAACAGATTATTTGTTTACGGCACACTTGGTCCAAATCGAGAAAATTCGCATATTTTAGGAAATATAGGTGGTGATTGGCAAAAGGCACAAGTACATGGAACTGTGCATGTACTTGATTGGGGGCCTGACAAAGGTCTGCCAGCCATTGTGCTCAATGAAAATGATCCTTTAGTTGATGGCTATCTTTTTAGTACAGAAAAGTTAGAGCAAAACTGGCAAATGTTGGATGATTTCGAAGGCTTCCAATATCAACGCGTTGTTGCACCAGTGATATTAGATTCAGGTGAAAAAGTTGAAGCTTGGACTTATGTCATGCAGCCAAAGATTTGAATACGTTACTGGAGGGGCGCAGAAATACTTTACTTCGAAGGCTATCTCAGCCCATCCATACGAAATTTAATCTCAACTAAGTGAAAGCCAAATTGGCTTTTGATTGGACCATGCAAAATACGCTCGGCTGCAGTAAAAACTAACTTATCAATCACAGGCACAAGCTGTCCTTTTTTTACTTCACCCAGTTCACCACCGCGTTTAGCTGAATTACAGGTTGAATATTGTTTGGCAATTTTGCTGAAATCAGTACCTGACTGAATTCGTTTTTTTAACTGTTCAGCAAGATCTTTATCTTTTACTAAAATATGTCGAACGATTGCGGTTTGCATGAAATTAGTCTCCCTCAAATAGATTTGCAACTAAGCTTTGGTGGATTTTAGAGGCTGACACTGCGGGCAAAATACACTGGCACGTTGACCAAGTTTTAAATTCTCCAGTGTGGTTTCACAGTTCACACACATTTCACCAGCTCGACCATAAGCAAGGAGTGTTTGTTGGAAGTATCCATTTTCACCCATTGCATTGGTATAATCGCGTAATGTAGAACCACCTAGCTCAATTGCATGCTTTAGAATGCGTTTTACTTCAATCACTAAGCTTTCAATTTGCACTAAACTCAATGTTGAAGCGGGTTGTGCAGGATGTATACCGACATTGAATAAGCTTTCAGTCGCATAAATATTACCAACGCCTACTACATTATGATTATCCATTAAAGCAATTTTGATGCCGACATTCTTTTTTGAGAGTTTTTCAAATAAATAAACAGCGTTAAATGCATCACTTAGCGGTTCTGGCCCTAATGTATCAATCAGTTTTTCTTGATTGTTTTTATCTAACCATAGAATACAACCAAAGCGACGTGGATCATGATAGCGAAGCTGTTGATCTTCGAAGTCGATTACAAGATGATCATGTTTACGCAATTCTTCGTTTGCTTCACATAAACGAAAGCTGCCTGACATACCTAAGTGCCATAGCATCTGATCTCGTTCAAATTCAGCCAAAATATATTTAGAACGACGTTTAAGCGCCATTAAACGTTGCCCAATCAGTTTGTTCAAATCATCGGGTATAGGCCAACGTAAACTTGAGTTATAGACCTGTATTGATTGGACTCGTTGTTCTAAGAGTGGGAGTAAACTGGTCTTAGTAGTTTCAACTTCTGGAAGTTCAGGCATATTCAGCTCAAGTTGTTTTCAACAACAATACAATGAGGGTAAATGTTTCATTTACAATTATGCTGATATTTATTTTTAATTGCGAATCATGATGAAAAAATACTTTGATCTTTTTCGCTAAGGTTAAATCTCTAACACAACAATAAAATAATCAAAATTTAGCTTTAAGAAACTATTTCATCATCGCCACACAGAAATAAGGAATACCCATGCCTTCATTAAAAATTAACTTGTTATACAGTTCAGTTGCAATAACTATGGGCATGGCAAGTACTTTTGTATGGTCAGAGGAATCTAGTAATGATCAAATTGAACCTCTACCTGTAATTAAAGTCGAAGCTACTCGTACTGACACGCCTTATATGCAAACACCAGCATCTGTTTATCGAATTGATGCCCCTAAAAATGATCAATCTTTGCAGGTTAATTTAACAGAACTTGTTAAGGGGATTCCGAGCGTTCAAGTACGTAATCGGGAAAATTATGCTCAAGACTTGCAGCTATCAATGCGTGGTTTTGGTGCTAGATCGACCTTTGGGGTGCGGGGAATACGTTTATATGTTGATGGAATACCTGCAACGATGCCTGATGGGCAGGGGCAAACTTCTAACATTGATATGAATAGTTTGAGTCATTTAGAGGTTTTGACTGGACCATTTTCTTCACTGTATGGTAATTCATCTGGTGGAGCTGTTCTTGCAACTACTCGAGAGGGGCAGGGTAAAGACTCCATTGAGATGAATTATGCGGGTGGTAGCCATAATAAAAATCGTGCAGGTATCGTGTTACAGGGGGGCGCTAAAAACCAGAACGAACCGAGTTATATTGTCAGCTCCTCTTATTTCGATACCGATGGCTATCGCGACCATAGTGGCGCAAATAAAGTTTTAAGCAATGCCAAGCTGACATGGAATTTGGACGATGGCAGTAAAATTAATTGGGTTACTAACTATGTGAAGATTCACGCTGATGATCCGGGCGGTTTAACCCGTGCTGATTGGGAAAAGAATCCCAAACAGGTTGCTAAAAATGTTCTGGATTACAATGCCCGCAAAACAATTGATCAAACTCAGACAGGTTTGACTTGGTCAAAACCACTTAATGATCAAAATGAACTGTATGCGATGACTTATATTGGGCAACGTCAGGTAACACAATACCAGTCTATTCCAGATACGGTACAGAAGAACCCTAACACACCCTATCAAGCTGGTGGCGTGATTGATTTTAAGCGTGATTATTATGGTGCTGATTTCCGCTGGACAGGAAAAGATTTATTACCTAATACCCAATTCAGTGCGGGTGTTGCGATCGATGCAATGAACGAAGATCGACAAGGCTATCAAAACTTTAATGATGCGGGTGATAAAGGTATAAAAGGTGCTGTGCGCCGTGATGAACGCAATACTTTGTGGAATGTAGATCCTTATCTACAAGCATCTTGGTCTTTTTTACAAACCATGCGTTTAGATACAGGGGTGCGTTATAGCAATGTACATTACAAGTCGAAAGATCATTATATCGTTGGTTTGAACGGCGATAATAGTGGTAAGACAACATACGAAGAGGTATTACCTTCAGTTGCATTAAGCTGGCAAATCATCCCAGAAGTGCTGGTTTACGCGAGCTATGCCAAAGGGTTTGAAACACCGACTTTTACTGAAATGGCTTATCCTGAACAAGGTGGCGCAAGTATGCTTGATTTAAAACCATCGCAAAGTGATAACTATGAACTCGGTTTAAAATCTTTAAATACGCTGGGTGATTTTAACTTGGCGACCTTCTATATCGAAACCAAAGATGACATTGTGGCAGCCGAAAGCTTGGGTGGCCGTGCGACGTTCCGTAATGCTGATAAAACCCTACGTAAAGGTATTGAATTTGCATGGAATAAGAAGCTTTGGAAAGACATAGGACTGAATGCGAGCTATGCATATTTAGATGCAACTTTTGATTCGAAAGTGCCTGCGGCTGGGAAAGTTGCAGAGATTCCAGAAGGCAATGCAATTCCTGGAATTGCTAAGAATCAAGCCTTTATTGGCTTGGTATGGCAGCCAGAGCAAGGTTTCTATGCAGGACTTGATACCCAGTTTATGGATAAGGTCTATGTCAATGATATCAATAGTGATGCTGCTGCAAGCTATACTGTGGCATCGATTTATACAGGTTATGCATGGAAACGTGCTGATTGGGGCATTAATGGCTTTGCGCGTGTAGATAATCTGTTCGATAAAAACTATGCTGGTTCTGTGATTGTCAACGAAGGAAGCAGCCGTTTCTTTGAACCTGCGGATGGTCGGAACTGGAGTGCTGGTCTAAAAGTCTCTAAACAATTTTAAAATTATAAATATTGGCAGCACTTTTTTATGTGCTGCCAATATATGATTACTTTTTAGGTGGTTGAGTTGCTACTGGTGCAGCTTTTTGAGCGGCAATAGCTTGTTCAACTTTTTCCAAAGATTCTTTGGCATTTGGAATATTTTGGGCTGCTAAAGTCTTGAATATTTTTTGAGCTTCAGGAAGATTTTGATCAACTACATCTCCGTTCGTCATCAAATTCCCAAGAACCATTAACGATGGTGCATATCCTTTAGAGGCTAAAGAGCGAAAGCTGTTCACAGCAACCTGCTGTAGGACAGGATTTTTATTTTTATTTCCCATACCTAGATCGTAGATCGCCTTTAGGTGTATCGCTGGATAATAATTCTTTTGTATCAATGGACGTAGCTGTCGAATCGCCAATTGGTCGTACTCTGGTTTTCCTTGAGCAAATAATATCGTTGCCACCTCTACACCAGCTTCTTCTGAGCCTTGTTTCGCAGCTTTATCTAAATACATTTTATACTTCTGTGTGTCTTTCGTGATTCCAATATTGCTTTTACCATATCGATATATTTGTGCGAGTTCATAACTCGCCTTACCAAATCCTTTATTTGAGGAATCTTGAAAGTATTCAAATGCCTTTTTTTCATCTTTTGCTGTGCCTAAGCCTTGCTGAGTCATAGAGCCAAGATTATAAATTGCTTGAGCATTACCCGATGCCGCAATTCGCTGAATTTCTTGGAAAGCAGCTGTGTAGTTTTTTGCTTCATAAAGTTGGTTTGCTTTAGAAAATATTACATCAGCATTACCTTTTTCTGCAGCAAATACTGAGTTACAGGTTATGGCAATTAAGCTAGCAATAAGCAATTTTTTCATCTTCTTTCCTTTCAGTTTGGTCTGCTATCACTCCTTTGCGTAGCAGAAAGCAATCTTTAACCCTAATCATAAATTTATAATCTGAAATGTAAATCTTGATTTTGTATAAGTGTTGAATGCAATTTATTGGCTTAATTTGAGTTTTAATTTCTCTAAATCTATGAAAAATATAATAACGAGTCTTAATAGAAATAACCTTATTTAAATTCTATGGAGATACTGTGAATTAATCATAAATATTCTTTACATTATGAAAGTTTAGCTTTCTAAGCAGTTACTAGTTTTGTTGCAAATCAACAGGAATTGCTACAATTCGAATTACATTTTTTAAGAAAAACAGATATCTACTCAAAAGGTTAAATTACTGCATGAAGATTTTCGAACAGCTTGAATAATATGCTTATCGTCATTCAATAGATTTCATTAAGGAGTTGTAGTAAAGGATAACCATGTTATTACAGCTCCAAAAATGAAAAAGGTCTTTACAACTGTTAACTTGGTCTTGCTACATCGCCATTCAAAGCCTCTGGTAAATCTAGGATTTCTAGTCCTAATTCTTCTAAAGCCGTTGGCTTGGCAATCACGAGCGCTAAATAACCATCATTAATACTTACACTATTTACAACTTCAACATCCTTGTGTAGTTGTGTTGCTGGAGCAGGCAGATCACCTTTGGCATGAATTAGATGTAACCAGTGTTTGGGTTTAGCTTTAAACCAAAGACGAGCTACAATTTCTTGACCTAAATAACAGCCCTTATCAAAATGTACGCCGTCGCGCTGATGTAATCGTAATTCTTGCGGCTGGAATAAGTGTTCTGTTGTTTTGCTAATCCAAGCTTGCCCTGACTTGATCGCTTCAATCTGCCAAGTATAGATATCCGTTTCATTTGAAGAAAATTCTGTTTGGATCCCATGTATAGTTGGAAAAACAGAACCTATTTCTTCTAATTTCAACTTAGAAAAAGCACCAAATTTCTTAATGTGCTTGGCAAACTCTTCAGCTTGATCGTGAGTCGTAACTAGTTCAAAACTTTCTGTATTTAGCTTTTTTATCCACAAACCAAAATGAATTCGTCCTTTTAAATCGCAAATAGCAGTGTAGCGACTTTCATTTAAAGCTAAACGTTCAACATGAACCGTCACCTGACCTTGTAAAAATTTTTGTGCATCAACACCATTTAAACTAAAAGCCGTAAAAGCAAGCTCACTCATTGATCGATCCTAAACTATTTGTTCATCTAAAAACATAAAGACATTTTGCGCCATTTTTTATAAAAATGCAGCCTGAAATTCTCGATAATCGTAGCCAAATAGAAGATTAGATGTGTCGCTAACAGTTTGAAAACCGCTATGATATTTTTAGTCAATAAAACTATGCATTAAAAATAAAAATTCAACTCATAAGATGATAGGGAATCAATAATGGCTAATCATTTTGGACTTAACCGAGAGCAAATCGCTCGTGCAGCGATGCGAACAGCATTAGAAAATCAACAAGCTGAAGATAGTGTCGAGTTATTTATTCAACATCACCTCGAAGAGATTGAACCTGATTATTGGGAAAAACATTTTGGAACCAGTCAACCCAATTGTTTACAAGTTCTAGAACACTTAGTGCTTGTTCATCAATTTGAAGATGAAGACCTAGAAACAATGGAAATGTTGGATTTTAGCTTACCAGAAGAAGTAACTAACTATGTTATTTGCGTGAGTTTTGATGCTAAAGGTGAAGTGGTTGATATCTCTATGGAAAGTTAGTTTTGTCTTTTCAGGTGGTGTTTAATGGATATTCAAATTAAGAGAATTTATGAGGATTCTGAAAAATTAGATGGGTTAAGGATCCTTGTTGACCGTTTATGGCCAAGAGGAGTATCAAAGGAAAAAGCACATCTTGATTTATGGTTAAAAGAAATAGCACCATCAACACAATTACGTACTGCATTTTGCCATAAAGTAGAAAATTGGTTGGAATTCCAAGATAAGTATTATGAAGAATTGTCTAGGAATCCATGTATTAATGAGTTGGTACTCTTGGCTGAAAAGAATAAGCTAACCCTTATATATGCTGCAAAGGATCCAAATTTGAATCATGCTTTGGTGCTTAAAAATTTTATATTAGCTAAGGAAAAATGAATTTTTATAATTTTAACAATACTTAAAATGGTGTTTTGAAAAAAATTGTCTTTGATTCATAATAGTATTTTGAGTTTCTTTTATGTCTTTGCCAAATTGTCCAAAATGCCAATCAGAATATACTTATCAAGAAGCTGATTTATTTATTTGCCCTGAGTGTGCACACGAGTGGAAAGAGGGTTCTGTTGCCACAAATGAATCAGAAGAAATCATTAAAGATGCAAATGGTAATGTATTGGCTGATGGGGATAGTATTACTGTTATTAAAGATTTAAAAATAAAAGGTTCGTCTTCTGTTGTAAAAGTCGGTACAAAAGTAAAAACGATTCGTTTAGTTCACGGTGCAAGTGATGGTCATAATATCGATTGTAAAATTGATGGTATAGGCGCTATGAAACTTAAAGCTGAATTTGTAAAGAAAGCGTAGTTTAAGCATAAGAAAAGCAGCAGAAATGTTGCTTTTCTTATAAATTACTAAATGAGAACAAAAAAAATCTTCTATGGTTTTCTACTCAACTATATTGAAATAACAATTTATAAATAACAACTCCGATAAGAGAGGTTCTCATAGCAGGTTGGTTTGAAGTCAGTCAAGCGAATGATGGGCAGTATCGCTTTGTTTTAAAAGCAGGGAATGGTGAGCCCATTCTAAATAGTGAACTTTATAAAACAAAAGCAGCGGTGCTCAATGGTATAGCATCTGTTCAAAAAAATAGTCCAGATGATGGGCGATATGAGCGAGTGGTAGCAAAAAATGATAAACCTTATTTTAATTTAAAAGCAGCGAATCATCAGGTGATTGGAACTAGCCAATTGTATTCAAGTGAACAATCACGAGATAAAGGGATTGAGTCTGTTAAAAACAATCGTTCATCAGAGACCATAAAAGATTTAACTGTCTAAATCTAAAAAATAAAAAAAGCCGTTTCAAAAACGGCTTTTTTGCTATCTGATAATTAGCAATTAACCAGCAAGTTTTTTGATTAACTCTTCTTTACTTAGATTAGTTGATTCTTCATCACGACGACCTTTATATTCAAAAGTACCAGCGTCTAAGCCTTTTTCACCGATTACAATACGATGAGGAATACCCATCAATTCAAGATCAGAGAACTTAACACCAGGGCGTTCATTACGGTCATCTAATAACACGTCATAACCTTGGGCTTGTAATTCAGCATAAAGTGCTTCTGCTGCCTCAAGAGTACGCGGCGATTTATGAGCATTCATTGGAACGATTGCAACTTCGAATGGTGCGATTGCTTGTGGCCAAATAATGCCTTTATCGTCAAAGTTTTGCTCAATTGCTGCAGCAACTACACGTGTGACACCGATACCATAGCAACCCATTGTGACAGTAAATGGTTTCCCATCTTCGCCAAGTACTTTACAAGCTAATGCTTCAGAATATTTCGTACCGAGTTGGAAGATATGACCAACTTCGATCCCTCGTTTAATCTGCAAAGTACCTTTACCATCTGGTGATGGATCGCCTTCAACCACATTACGAAGATCATAAACTTCACTATACTTCGCATCACGTTCCCAGTTTAAGCCAGTAGCATGCTTATCAACTTGGTTAGCACCTGCGATAAAATCAGATAATACAGATGCTGCACGATCAACAATAACGGTTAGGCCTTTTTCTACAAGTCCTTGGGGACCACAGAAGCCAGCTGTTAAACCATTTTGCTTTAATTGTTCTTCTGTAGCAAAGCTCAGTGGCGCTGCAATAAGAGGATGTTTTTCAGCTTTAATCTCATTCAGTTCGTGATCACCACGTAAGAAAAGTGCAATTACTGGAATATTGCCGTTTTCATCCGCGATACCTTGTACAAGTAGAGCTTTGATCGATTGTTTTGCTTCAGCATTTAAAAAATCGCAGACATCTTCAATTGTTTTTTGATTCGGTGTTTCAACGATTTTAAATTCTTGTGTAGCTGCTAAACGCTCACCAACTAACACAGCCTCAGCCATTTCAACGTTAGCTGCGTAATCTGATTCTGTAGAGAAGGCGATGTCGTCTTCACCACTAGATGCCAATACATGAAACTCATGCGATGCAGAACCACCAATCGAGCCTGTATCAGCCTGAACTGGGCGGAAGTCCAATCCTAATCGTGTGAAGATACGGCTGTATGTGTCATACATTACGTCGTAAGTTTCTTGAAGAGATTCTTGGTTTGCATGGAAAGAATAAGCATCTTTCATAATGAATTCACGTGAACGCATCACGCCAAAACGAGGACGAATTTCGTCACGGAATTTGGTTTGAATCTGGTAGAAATTTAAAGGTAATTGTTTATAACTTTTAAGTTCATTACGCGCTAAATCGGTGATGACTTCTTCATGTGTAGGTCCCAATACAAAGTCATTTGTATGGCGATCTTTGAAACGTAATAATTCAGGTCCGTATTGTTCAAAACGACCAGATTCTTCCCATAGTGCAGCAGGTTGTGTGACTGGCATAAAGACTTCTAATGCACCAGAACGATTCATTTCTTCACGAACAATCGCATCAACTTTCTTTAGAACGCGTGTTCCCATGGGCAACCAAGAGTATAAGCCAGAAGCTAATTTACGAATCATCCCCGCACGTAACATAAGCTGATGAGAAATAACTTCAGCATCATTTGGGGTTTCTCTTAACGTTGCAAATAAAAAGCGGCTTGCGCGCATGGAAACTATCCTAGAGTTAAATGTTGTCTAAAAATTAGTTTACAAAAAGGACTTTTAAGATGTCTATTTTGAATTGAGCGCATTATGACATGAATCATTCAATTTCGGAAAAGTTAGCACATCCAATTCAAGCGAAAGTTGTGAAAGGGAAGGGTAATTATTGATTACGAGATGCTTCATCTTGTTCTAATTTATTTAAGCGACGAATGATCTCAGCATAATCTGACTCAGTTTTATGATAGCTATTACGTAAACTTTCAACAGTGTTTTTTACATTATCAATATTTTGAGCATTATTGGCTAAATTGTTTTTGAGTGATGCTGGAATCGATTCTCCTTTGCGATGATATTCCATTTCTTGACGCTTGAAGCCGATCTTATCGCGTTGTAACTGTTGTAATTGGTTCTGCTGATAATTCAACTGCTTTTTAATGTTTGCTAACATTTGATCGCGTTTTATTGCTGCAATTTTTGCACTTCCATAGGCACGTTTGAGCTTTAAATCTTTTTCTCGTTGTCTAGCTAAAGCTTCACGATGAGATGCTTGTTGAATATCTTTATTCGCATTATATGGTTGATTTCGTTTGATCACTTGCATGTTACGATCGAGTGCTTCATACCCATAACGAATATGCTCTGGTGTCACAGAAGTACTAACATTAGCAACACCATTTCTGTCGTAGTAACGATACCATGCTGCTTTGGGTTGATCAGTTGCTGCGAAAGTTGATGTATAAAAAAAACATAAAAAAAATGCGCAAATGTAATTACGAGCAATCGTTGTAAAGTGACGAATGCGGAAACCGCACTTTAACGAACCAGTCATTACATTCCCCGATAAAAAGTTAATTAAATCACTTATTTTTAAATAATAATCAGTACTATATTAGTAGCTATTTATACAATTAAAAATACTTCTTATGCAAAAAAAAAATAGGAATTTGATGAAAAGTGTGAACTGTTTAATATTGTTTTGAAAAACTGATAGTTTGGTTCAAAAAACTTCATTGATAATGCAAGTAAAGGTATGTTAAAAATATCAACTAGTCTGTATAAAACAAATTAAACAACCATAATTTGTATTGAGTGAATGGGGCAGGACAATAAATGGAAGATAAATTTCAAAATTTAAAAGTAATGGTGATTGACGATTCTAAAACGATTCGACGTACAGCTGAGACACTGTTACAACGCGAAGGTTGTGAGGTGATTACAGCTGTCGATGGTTTTGAAGCATTATCGAAAATTGCGGAAGCAAATCCTGATATCGTATTTGTCGATATTATGATGCCTCGTCTAGATGGTTACCAAACCTGTGCATTAATTAAAAACTCTCTAAATTATCAAAATATTCCAGTAATCATGTTATCAAGCAAAGATGGTTTGTTTGATCAAGCCAAAGGGCGTGTTGTGGGGTCAGATGAATATTTAACTAAGCCATTTAGTAAAGATGAGCTGTTAAGTGCGATTCGTAACCACGTAAGCGCATAAAATTTAAAATCGAGGAAAAAATGGCTCGTATACTTATTGTAGATGATTCTCCTACTGAAACGTTTCGTTTTAGAGAAATTTTGACAAAGCACGGTTATGAAGTTTTAGAAGCAACTAATGGTGCTGACGGTGTAACAATGGCACAGGCTGAGTTACCAGACCTTGTGTTAATGGATGTGGTAATGCCAGGGATGAATGGCTTTCAAGCAACACGTCAAATCAGTAAAGGTAAGGATACACAACATATTCCAGTCGTGATTGTAAGTACCAAAGATCAAGCGACAGACAGAGTATGGGGTAAACGTCAAGGTGCTTGTGATTACTTAACTAAGCCTATTGATGAACAGCAACTGATAGATGTGATCAAGCAACTATTAAGTTAATTGTACGAGCCTTTTCAATACTCAATATGGGATAGGTTATGGCTGCAAATGGATTTATCGAATTGCTTCGCTTATCCAAGCGAGGCAATAAACAATACGCTTCAACACAAAATGAAGTCAGTCGTTGGTCTGGTATTGCATTTGAGATGTTAGGGCAATATTTTGTTGCGCCACTTGGGGAAATTTCGGAGGTGATTTATCCACCGAAATATACACCAGTACCAAATACTCAATCATGGGTGCGTGGTTTGGCAAATATTCGTGGGCGGTTGCTCTCAGTTTCTGATTTAACACATTTTATTTCAGGACAAAGGAGCCAATTTTCACCAACGCAAAAAGTAATTTGTATAAGCCATCAAGATCATTATGTTGGTTTGGTTGTAGACCAAGTTTTGGGGATTCAGCACTTTAATAAAAAGAGTTTTTTTTCTCAAAGTTCTGAACTAGACAATAAGCTCAAAGAGTATTGTCAGGGATACTTCCACCAACATAACCAACAATGGCATGTATTTTTACTGAGTCGGTTGTTGCAAAACCCTCAATACATGAATGCATCAATAAAATTTATAAACTAATTTTTACGCTACGGAACATAAATGCGTATTCAGGGGAGAAGCTGGTATGGGCTTTAAACTTAAAAAGAAAAATGGCAGTGTTAATGATAGTTCTGGTACTAAGAAGAGCAGCGCATTTTTAGAAAAAATACGCACTCAATTAGATCAGTTTTCACGATTATTCGGTGAAACTGAGAAATCTAGACCGATTCTTTATCGAGCTTTAATCGCTTTAGCTCTAGCAGTTATCCTCTTAATTTACCTTTTTGTCAGTGTTCCACGTTCAAACCAATTAACTCGTAGTTTGGGTGAGTTGCGTTTGTTATCGCAGATGATTTCGCGCCAAGCAACAGAGGCAACGGCTTCAGGTACACCTGAAGCGATGAAGAGTTTGGTTGAGTCAGAAAAACGATTTGCTGAGAACTTGGAACTTGTTGAGAATGTTTATGGTAAAGGCTCAGCAGAGTACAAAAAAGTAAATGAACTTTGGACTAATGTTTCTAAAAACATTGATTTAATTGCTTCGCAACAAAAAGTCATTAATCAGCTTTATGATACGAACATTTCCATCAGTGAAACGATTCCTGAAATTCAGGCTGAGTATAACTTGATGGTTGATCAAATGGTTCGTGAGAACATGCCAAGTAGTCAGGTAATTATCACTAAAAACCAAGTGTTTATTGCAGAACGTATTTTACGTTCAATTAACTCAGTACTAGTAGGTACGGATAACTCTAGTATCTCTGCAAATGACTTCGGTGCTGATATTGATACTTTTGGTGTTTACTTAAATGCTCAATTAAATGGTAGTGCTGAACTTGGTGTAGATCGTATCGAATCACCTGATTTACGTGAATCTTTGGATAGCATTAAATCTGATTATGATGCTGTTCTAAAATCAGCTGCAGAAACAGTATTACAGAATGCAAATCAAATCGTTCGTGTTCGTCAAGCTTCATCTCAAATTTTCTCTCAATCAGATGCCTTACTTGGGTCATTAAATGCATTATCTGATAAAGCAGAGGGTGGTTGGGGTAATGTTGTTGCAGGTATCGTATTAATTGGTGCTTTAGGACTATTGGTTTTCTCTGCGTTACAATTACTCGCATTACGTAGTAATACTGATAAAGAGCGTGTAACTCGTTTACAAGATGAATATGACCGTAACCAAAATGCGATTTTACGTTTACTCGATGAGATTGCCGACTTAGCTGACGGTGACTTACGTTCATATGCAACAGTATCGGAAGACTTTACGGGTGCGATTGCCGATTCCATTAACTTCGCAATTGATCAGTTACGAGATCTAGTTTCTCGAATCACTGAGACATCTCAAGAAGTTGCACGATACACGCAAGATACACAGAATATTACTAACCAGTTAGCTGAAGCTTCTGAGCATCAAGCACAAGAAATTGCAGGCGCATCTGCCGCGATGAATGAAATGGCATTGTCAATTGACCAAGTATCTGCCAACGCTTCTGAATCGGCTGATGTAGCATTGCGTTCTGTACAAATTGCATCAAACGGGGCAGATGTTGTAAACCGTTCAATCGAAGGTATGGATCATATTCGTGAGCAGATTCAGGAAACCTCTAAACGTATTAAACGTTTGGGTGAATCTTCTCAAGAAATTGGTAACATCGTATCGTTGATTAATGATATTGCCGATCAAACAAACATCTTGGCATTAAACGCAGCAATTCAAGCATCGATGGCTGGTGAAGCTGGTCGTGGTTTCGCGGTAGTTGCGGATGAGGTACAACGTCTAGCTGAACGTTCAGCATCAGCAACTAAACAGATTGAAGGATTGGTAAAAACAATTCAAACAGATACCAATGAAGCCGTAATTTCAATGGAACAAACAACGGCAGAGGTTGTTCGCGGTGCAAACTTGGCAAAAGATGCAGGTATCGCACTTGACGAAATTCAAACGGTATCTGGCGACTTAGCGAAATTGATTGCAAGCATTTCTGATGCCGCAAAACTACAATCTGCTTCAGCAAGTCATATTGCAACTACGATGAACGTCGTTCAAGAAATTACATCTCAAACGACTACTGCAACCTTCGATACAGCTCGTTCTGTTTCTGAATTGGCAAGCATGGCTGAATCATTACGTGAGTCTGTAACTGACTTTAAGTTACCTGAATAAACATTGAGTCAGAGGGTTGCTGAGAATCAACCCTCTGACTGAAATGAAATTTTGAATATCTCGGCAAGATGATGAGTATATGGAACGACATCTTGTACGGTTGGTACACGTATTTTTAAGCCACAATTAGTGGATAAAAACGAAAGAAGCCGCTATGAAAGAAATATTAAAAACATTAGTTGAAACGATGACGCTTCCTGAAGACAGTTATCTTGAGCAGGACTCAGAGATTCTTGATATTTTTATTGAAGAGTTAGATGAGATTTTTGTTGAATTAGAACCATTATTAGTTCAATGGATCGAACACCCTGATCAAAAAGATGTAATTACAGATATTCGCCGCCACTTTCATACATTGAAAGGTTCTGGTCGAATGGTCGGTGCGAAATCATCAGGCGAATTGGCATGGACTGTTGAAGAAACTCTGAATCGCATAATTGCAGGTACCATTTCACTGGATCAGAATATTCAGCAATATGTACAAACGGTATTCAATATCTATAGATTTAAACTCGTCCAAGATTTTAAATCAGTTCAAGCTCATCATATTAATTTAAAGCCATTAGTGTTATTGGGACAGCAACTACAAAAAGAACAAAGCCTTGAGCCTGCTTTAGCCGAATTGCTACAACTGTCAGTTACTTTAGATAAAGAAGATGTCATTACAGGCTTGGAAGTAAGTGCTGACGATAGTTTGGAAGAATCAAAAGCTGTTTCTAATGAAGAAAATCTTGTTGAAGACCAAACTGAAGAAGATGGTTTAATAAAAGAAACTTTAGCAATCTTCTTAGAAGAGTCGGAGGATCATTTAGCAACGATTGATCAATTTTTACTGAAAGATCGTCCAACAAATGATAATTATAATACCTTGATTCGAGCTTTACATACCTTGCGCGGTAGTTCAGCAATGGCACATGTAGATCAGGTATTTGATGCAAGTTCAAAAGTTGAGAACTTATTCAAAACGCTCTTACAAGAAGAATTAGATTCAAGTTCGGATGAAACTGCATTACTCATCCATTATGCTCAGTTTGTGCGTGATTATTTACACACCCTTAAACAAGAAGGTCCAAAGCAAAAGTTTGATGAAATTTTTAATACCTTCAATGTTGCTTGGGATAGCTATGATTTTCAATTGGAAGAAAAACAAGGGGATACCGTACGTCCTCAAGGTCTTGTTTCTCAATTATTAGAGCTTGATATCAATGATTTGCTTGATGTGGAGTTTGATTTTGAAAAGCGTGCCCGCAGTGAATTTCCTCAGTATATTCAAACATTAAGTAAGCAAACAGAGCTTTTATTACAGCATACTCATCATCATGCAACAATTGGGATGTATCAGTACACAAGTCTGTTACGTTCAAGTTATCAAGATCTTCTATTCAAACCGAGTTTATTAAATCTTGATTATGCTTTTGAGTTATATCAGCAAGTTCATCAACACTTTATTCAATTATTTGATACGTTGGCAGCAGGACAACGGGTAACTTTGACTAAAGTTCATGAGCGTATTCTCAATGAACTGAGTTCATTTACTCAGCAGAATGTTGAAAGTGTTGCATCAAGTGATGAATTACCTGCCGAAATTGTTGAAATCGCTCAAGATCAGCCTTACACGTCAGATATTAGTGAACATACAACTGTAAATGATCTCTCAACGCAGTTTGCGCTTGATAAGCAAATGCTTGACTCTAATGAGTCCAATCGAGATTTTGACCCTGATCTTTTAGATATCTTCCTAGAAGAGGCTGATGAGTTACTCGCTGGTATCGATGCAGATTTAACGACATGGTCATCTGATCAACAAAATCTAAATGCTCTAAAGAATTTGATGCGTTATTTACACACCTTAAAAGGTGGGTCAAATATGATTCAAGCACGGCATATTGGGTTGATTGCACATGAGCTAGAAACTATTTACGAGAAGTTAATCAATCAACAGATACAGGCTTCCTCTGCTTTAGTTAATTTAATTCGTGCTGTACAGGATGATATTGCTGATCGTATTCAAACTATTAAAGATCATCAAGTTGATTATCCTTCAACTCATGTTTTGGGTTTGTTAAAAGGCGTAGGTGCATCGGATTCGTCACAAGTATCTGAAGTTTCACACGAGCAAAAAGCTGAGCAAGAATTAATACTTGATGTGCAAGACCAAGAGCTAAGCTTAAATAACAGTGAAATCATTATTGAAAGTGACGAGGTTGAAGCCCTTTCATCTGATGACAATAGTCAAACGACCATCAGTAATACAGTAGATGTAACAGATTTCGCTCAACAACTGGCTTTAGACAAGCAACTACTACAATCTAGTGATTCAAATCGTAATTTTGATCCAGACTTACTTGATATCTTCTTAGATGAGGCGGACGAGTTACTCGCTGGTATTGATTCAGATTTAAGTCTTTGGACTGCTGATCATACCAACTTAGCTGCATTAAAAAATCTTATGCGTTATTTGCACACCTTAAAAGGTGGATCAAATATGATTCAAGCAACGCATATGGGACTAATCGCACATGAGCTAGAAACAATTTACGAAAAGCTCATTAATCAGCAACTTCACCCATCTTCTGAGCTGATCGCATTAATAAGATTGGTACAAGATGACATTGCTGATCGTGTTCAAACAATTCGTGATCAACAAATCGATTATCCATCAGTACATATCGTAAATCTTCTACAGCAGCAACATCAAGGTTCTGTTTCAGAATCAGTTTCTTCCACACTTGTGCAGTCTGTTGAAGTTGTTGATAGCCAACCGCAAGATCACTATGATGCGACTACTTCTTTGGTGACTGAGACATCTAGTCCAACCATTGAAATTGACGGTGAAGTTGCAGCTACGATTGAGCAGAATGCTCTCGAAACATCTCAAAATGCCGATGAGGAAGTACGTTCACTTGTCGAAGAAACGTTCCTTGAAGAAGCAGAAGAATTACTAGAACAAGCTCAAAGTTTATTAAAACAATGGTTTGAACAACGTGGTAATCGTAGCTTGTTATTGCAGTTGCAGCGTAATGCCCACAGTTTAAAGGGTGGAGCACGCATGGCTCAACTCGAAGCAGTTGGTGTTATTGCTTATCATTTGGAAAATACCTTTGAGCAGTTTGGTTTACATCATTTCAACTCTAATGTTTATGACAATTTACTCAATACAGCATTAACTTGGTTACATGATGCTATTTTCAAACGTCAATACGCCAATTTTGATGGTTTAAAACATAGTTTAGAAAATATCGAATTCGTTGATGTTTCTGCACAGCTTCCACAAAAATTCTCTGCTAAAGATGTATTTACTCCTGAATATACGATGGAGTTCGTGCAAGGTGATGGTACTGAGCCACCATCAATGTTTGGTGAGTGGGAAAGTTCTGAGCGTATCGAACAGAACAATGAAATGATCCGTGTTTCTGCTGATGTCATTGAAAAAATGATTGATTTATCAGGCGAGAATGCGATCAACCGTTCGCGTATTGAGATGGACTTGGGACAGTTAGGTGGAACTCTAACTGAGATGGAGCTAGCGATTAAGCGTTTGGCTGATCAGTTGCGTCGAATGGAAGGTGAGTTAGAAAGTCAAATTATTGCTCGTCATGGCGGTGAAAATTCACGTTATGAGGATTTCGATCCATTAGAGATGGATCAATATTCTTCACTCAATCAATTGTCGAAATCTTTAGCTGAATCGGCATCTGACTTAGTCGATTTTAAAACAACTTTATCTGAAAAGATCCGTGATACTGAAGGTCTGCTATTACAGCAGTCTCGTATTCAAGCTGAAATACAGGAAAGCTTGATGAGAACTCGTCTAGTACCTTTCTCAAGATTGCTACCACGATTACAGCGTATTGTTCGTCAAACAGCATCTACATTGAATCGTCCAACAGAATTGGTGGTAAATAATACTGAGGGTGAACTAGATCGTAGTATTCTCGAAAGATTGATTGCGCCTTTCGAACATATGTTACGTAACGCGATTGACCATGGTATCGAGGATCGTGAGCAACGTTTGCAAGCCAATAAACCAGAAACAGGTCATATTGTATTAAATATCGGTCGTCAAGGAACTGATGTTGTTGTGACATTCAGTGATGATGGTAAAGGTATTGATGTTAGCCGTATCAAGCAAAAAGCTATTCAAACGGGTTTGATGACCAAAGATCAAAAGCTTGAACAAGAAGAAATCTTACAATTTATTTTCCACCCAGGATTTAGTACGGCTGCACAGGTTACGCAGATTTCAGGTCGTGGTGTAGGTCTTGACGTTGTACAAAGTGATATCAAAGCATTAGGTGGTCACGTCAGTGTAGACTCAACGCTTGGTAAGGGAACAACTTTCACAATTCGTGTCCCAACAACTGTGGCGGTTAGTGATGCGTTAATGGTGAAAGCGGGTGATCAGCAATTTGCGTTCCCACTTGCACAAATTGATCGTATTGTGCGAATTTCTCCTGCAGCTTTAGAACAATATTTCGAAGGTCAGGATGATTACTTCACAATTGATCAAGAGAAATATCGCTTACGTTATTTATCTGAGTTTGTAGCAGGTCAACCAATTCCACGCTTAAGTGGAATGGTGCATTCTCTGCCTGTACTTTTGGTTAAAGGTGCGCAAGGTCAAACTACGGCTTTACTGGTTGATCAATTGATCGGTTCTCGTGGCCAAATTGTTGTGAAACCTATTGGACAACAGTTCTCGAGTATTGGTGTGATTGCAGGAGCGACGATTCTAGGTGATGGACAAGTCTGTTTGATTCTAGATGGTCAAACTATTGCTCGTCAGGCGCAGTCAACTCATCGCAGTAAACAAGCTGATGATACCTATACCAAACAGCGTTATGATGAACGTCGCTTGATTATGATTGTCGATGACTCTGTTACGGTACGAAAAGTCACATCACGTTTATTAGAACGCCATGGTTATGATGTTGTGACAGCGAAAGACGGTGTTGATGCGATTGAACAACTTGAAACAATCAAACCTGATTTAATGTTGTTAGATATTGAAATGCCGCGAATGGATGGTTTCGAAGTGACGAATCTTGTTCGACATCATGAGTTGCACCGAGATTTACCGATTATTATGATTACCTCACGTACAGGCGAGAAACATCGTGAACGAGCATTGTCATTGGGTGTAAGTCAATACATGGGTAAACCGTTCCAAGAGGAAACACTTTTGGAAAATATCGAAAGTTTACTTACGGTTCGCTGAGAGGTAGAAACGAATGGCAAAAAAAAACGCGAACACTGCTGGATTGGGACAAATTAACCAACAAGAATTACAGCATTTAATTACAGTATCTACTGGTTTTATTGATGCCTACATTATTGATTGTTTTGATAATGTTCCAATGTTGTTGCCACAAAACATTGTGCTTTCAGCAATGGATACTGAAACCAATGTGGATTTTATTGAGTGGCATGATCTAAAGCTACCAGTCTTTGCTGTCAATGATCCGAAGTTAGAAGAAGGTGTTGCTTTGGTCATTGAAGGTGATGATGTTTCAGAACGCTTTGCTTTGGTATGCAATGAAATGCCAGAGTCAATTCGTTTACGTATCTCAGAAATGGTAGATGAAGAACGTGACATTAACGATAGTACGGTCTTCAAATATGTAAAAATGGGAGAGAAGCAATTCTACGTACCTAATTTACAGCATATTCAAACCAAGCTAGGTTTATAAAAATAAAAAAGGAACTCAAAATAGAGTTCCTTTTTTAATGCACAGAATTAAGTTAATAAATTTTCTAAAATCTGCTCATAAATATCAGTTAATGGATCAAGCTCATCTACGTTGACATGTTCGTTAATCTGGTGAATGGTTGCATTTAAAACCCCTAGCTCTAGCACTTGTGCGCCAGTTGGTGCGATAAAACGACCATCTGAAGTACCGCCACTCGTAGAAAGTTCGGTTTCAATGCCTGTTACATTTTTAATGGCTGTTTTTGCTGCATTCACCAACTCACCGACAGGTGTAAGGAATGGTAAACCAGACAAGGTCCATTGAATGTCATATGTTAATTGGTGTTTATCTAAAGTTTCAATAACACGTTGTTTTAATATTTCGGCTGTAACCTCAGTCGAATAACGGAAGTTAAAAGTCACTTTCAAAGTTCCTGGTACGACATTGGTTGCGCCAGTTCCTGCATGAATATTTGAGATTTGGAAAGAAGTCGCAGGGAAATATTCATTGCCATTGTCCCAAACTGTTTCACATAACTCATTAATTGCTTTAGAGGCGAGGTGAATTGGATTCTGTGCAAGATGAGGATAAGCCACATGTCCTTGCTTGCCATGAATCGTTAAAACAGCATTTAAAGATCCACGACGACCATTTTTTACAATGTCACCCAATCGATGAGTACTCGAAGGTTCTCCAACAAGACACCACGTCATTTTCTCATTGCGCGCTTCTAAGGTTTCAACAACTTTGACAGTACCATTGATTGATGGGCCTTCTTCATCAGAGGTAATTAAGAACGCAATAGAACCTTTATGATTTGGATGTTTTGCTACGAAACGCTCAGAAGCAACAACCATTGCTGCCAAAGCTGTTTTCATATCAGCTGAACCACGACCATATAACTTGCCATCACGAATGCTTGGCAGAAATGGATCTGAGTTCCATGCATCTAAATGACCTGTTGGGACTACATCTGTGTGCCCAGCAAAACAAAAAACAGGTTGTTCTGTACCCCGACGTGCCCAAAGATTATCAACGTCTTCAAAGCGCATCTTTTCAATTTTAAAACCTACTTTCTCTAATCGATCAGCCATGATTTTTTGACAATCATGATCGAATGGAGTGACAGAAGGTTGACGAAGAAGTTGTAAACTGAGTTCTAAAGTATCGGAATGCTGGTTCATGCGAGATGTAGCTAAATCTGGTGAATTCTGAACCGATATAATAGGGGAATATGATTAAGAAAGGTATGTAAAAATAAACCTTATCTGAGATGAGATAAGGTTTTGTGAACTTGCTGGATCAAGATTACATTTTTTCTTGAGTTTTTTCAGCAGTCTGAGTAACTTTGTCACCTGCTTTAGATACGTCCTGACCAAAACCTTTAAATGTATTACAACCAGTTAAAACAAAAGCAGTCATGATCGAAGCAACTAAGATTTTTTTCATCATCTTCTCCGTTTAAATGTAATTATGATGTTCTTAGAGGCTAAAAAAAATACTATAAAATGAACATGATGGTTTGTTTGTAGAACTGTTATGAAATGTTACTTTATAAAAGTTAAACAACTTAAGTTTGCTTGAACAATGATGTCCTAAACATATAAAACTGAGGTTCACTATTGGGATCGTGATAGAGCCCATCTGTCCACCATTTGGCTGAGGTAGAACTTACTTCACGATTTGGGCACAACCATTCATGCCGTTGTAAGCGATGATATTGAGCGATTGGAATATGTGTTCCCCATTTTCCTATTCTGCGACGATTATTTATCCATGTGGGGAGGGGGCGTTGACCGTTGCAAACAGTCGGTAAATACAATTGACCTTTTAAAACACAAAATTTTCTTTGAATTTTATAATCATTTATTTCAGAAAACTGAAATTGTCGTTCAGTGAAATGTTGTAATTTCCTGTTCAATGTATCTTGTCGGTTGAGCCCGTACCAATGTTTTAATTCTAGATCCATTTCACCTAGATAATACTTTAATGCCACTTCCCAATGTTCAATTTCATTACTTCGCTGATTTAAAACTAAAAAATCGAGCTCTCCAATTGTTACTGCGCCGTTGATGATTTGTATGCTATGACCAAGTAATTGATAATGATGAAAATCCTGATCTAAAAGCCAAAACCACAGTAAATTTTCGAAACGCAACCCAAGTCGTGTGCTTTTTAAGCGAGCTATAAATTCAATTAAAGGGCTTGGATCATCATCTAACTGAAATAAACGTGCTTCGTAGGATTGGTAAAGCTCTTGCCAATGATGGTCATCGTGTAGCTCAAAATTGTTTTTTATTACTAATTCATGTGGCTTTTGTGAAAGGATATTCGGGCTCGAGATGCAAAATGCGAGCTGCCTGACGATTGGAGTTTTAAATTGTATCCAAGGTTCAAAAAACAGCGGCGTAGAATCGGCTTCAGACATCATTTAATCCAATCATAGAAATAAGCCAGCCAAGTTTAAGAAAGCAGCTTAAAAACACTTTATACTAGCACGCTTGTGTTGACGTATTGGTTAATAGCGCAATGAAAACTTTATTTTGGCGAAGTCTGGTCGTAATTTTCATTATGCTCGGTATTATTGGTGCAATTTTACCAGGTATGCCAACAACGGTTTTCTTGATCCTTGCTGCTTGGGCTGCATCAAAAGGATGGCCACAAATGGATGCTTGGTTACTCAATCATCCCAAATATGGAGCTACTTTACGCAACTGGCGTGAATATGGCACTGTGCCACGCAAAGCAAAATGGATTGCATCAATTATGATGCTAATCAGTGGAGTTTTGATGTTATTTACCAATGCACCAATCTTAGTCAAAGTATTCACTGATGTGACGATGTTGATCGTTGCAATTTGGCTGTGGTCACGCCCTGAGCCTGATTCAAAAAATGATTAAGTAAATCTTAGAGATGGCTTTAATGCTGCGTTGATTTACGCTTAAATTTAACAAACCAAATGCTACAATGAGAATACTCATAATTTTTTAGTCATTTTAAACGCCGATAGATCCAAATTTTTAAAAAATCAAAACTACAGAAATCAGCTATTATTTGTGTTGAAATAATTTAGCGTTATTTAATCTTGAGATAAAAATGTCGTATACCATCGAACAAGCTGATATTTTGATCGATCTAGCACAACAAACCTTATATTTGCCCAAACATAATAAGTTCTATGTGATTTCATCTGGCAAGAATGGCATTGGTGAACAAGAAAATAGTGGTAAAACACCACGAGGCTGGCATCGTGTTGCTCAGAAAATCGGTCAGAAAGCAGCAAAGAATTCAGTCTTCATCGCTCGTCAACCTACTGGTGAAATTTATAATCAGCAATTAGCGGAACAGTTTCCAGAACGGGATTGGATTTTATCTCGTATTCTTTGGCTAGATGGCTTAGAAGTTGGTTTTAATAAAGGTGAGGGCTGCGACACGTTCAATCGATATATCTATATTCATGGAACACCTGAAAGCCAACCAATGGGTATTCCAATGTCGCATGGCTGTATTCGTATGCAGAATGATGAGATTCTTGAATTGTTTGAACTGGTTCCTGAACATGCACTGGTCTACATTTCTGAATCGCCTTTAGAAATTTAGTTGTTAGAAATCGAATAAGTGTTTAAATAAAATACTGAAATATTAGATTTTATCGTGAATTACCTATTTTTTAATCATTCACACTGTTTTTTTAGAAAAGATGAGGAAAAGCGTTTGACAGGCTGTAAAGATTCTCTATAATGCACCTCACAAACGATGAAGACGTTAAGGGCGCTTAGCTCAGTTGGTAGAGCGTCTGCCTTACAAGCAGAATGTCGGCGGTTCGATCCCGTCAGCGCCCACCAAGCCTTTACGTTAAAACTCAAGTGCAGCGGTAGTTCAGTTGGTTAGAATATCGGCCTGTCACGCCGAGGGTCGCGGGTTCGAGCCCCGTCCGCTGCGCCACTTAAGTTTTAATAATCGTTTCTGAAATTGCAAGATCATAGTGCAGCGGTAGTTCAGTTGGTTAGAATATCGGCCTGTCACGCCGAGGGTCGCGGGTTCGAGCCCCGTCCGCTGCGCCACTTTAGGATTGCAAATTCAGTTAGAGTTAAGTAAATTAGACGTTTACTTAAACAAAGCCAAGCTTTGTTACCTCGCTCAGGGCGCTTAGCTCAGTTGGTAGAGCGTCTGCCTTACAAGCAGAATGTCGGCGGTTCGATCCCGTCAGCGCCCACCATAATTTGTGACATTAACTATCAAATAGATAGTTGCCCAGTGCAGCGGTAGTTCAGTTGGTTAGAATATCGGCCTGTCACGCCGAGGGTCGCGGGTTCGAGCCCCGTCCGCTGCGCCATTTTCTTGATACCTTATTCAAGAAAATAAATGTTTTAACAAGTATCTTTATACTTGATCTCTGATACGAGATGCCATTAGGGAAATCAAAGATTTTTCTCTTGCGCTCAGACAAAGCCAAGCTTTGTTACCTCGCTCAGGGCGCTTAGCTCAGTTGGTAGAGCGTCTGCCTTACAAGCAGAATGTCGGCGGTTCGATCCCGTCAGCGCCCACCATAACTTCCATACAATATCTTGCTATCTTGATTGTGATTTTAAGTCATTTCTTTTATCATTAGCCGCAATAATGATTCTAAAATTGAAGTGATTTATGAGAAATCCTTATCAACGCAAGGCTGCGTCGAAATCTCAAACTAATTCTAATCTTTCTCCAAAAGATACTTATCGTCAGTTCATTGAACAAATTGTTATGCAGCGTCAAGTGATTGCTTTGTATCATGATGGGTGGGCGTTGTGTGCAACACCTTCTGGGCAACATGCTTTATCAATCTGGCAAAGTAAAGGATTGGCAAAATTATTAATTAAAGATAATTGGGCAAACTATCATCTACAGGAAGTTCCATTATTGGCTTTTATTGAAAAGATGATTCCCTTTTTAAAGGAAAATAATACGATCCTTTCTTTAGATCTGACACCTGAAGGTAATAATTTATTGGTGCCACCTGATACATTATTGTTAGATATTAAAAACTTTCTTTATCAAGTCTATTTACAGCGCCCTGATGTATTTGCTGAGTTAAAATTGCCCCTGCCACGTGATATCCGTTTGCATAATTAAATCAAAAAAAGATTGGGGCAGAGCCCCCCCAATCAATATTCATTTAATATCCATCCGCTTGCATAAGCGAAATACTCTCTTAACCATGCATTATATCGAGTGCTTAAAGGCGTAGTTGATCCAAGTAAAATGGTTTGGCTATAACCTTGTTTTTTTGCAATCGCTTGCGCACGTAAGGTATGAAAGTCACTGGTTACGATTGCAATGGGTTGTTGAAGAGTAATGTGATGCGCTGATAGCAGAGGCTGGCTATTCTTGAGGTTAAGTTCAGTGCTGGTGCTTTTGTCTTCGAGTAAAATCTGAGTGGCAGGGATTTGATGTTTTTGCTGCAAATAGCGTGACATAACAATTGCTTCGCTATCTTTCTCGCCAAAATCAATTCCACCAGAGACAATCACTTTTGCATCTGGTTGAGCTTTTGCCAATGGTGCTGCACGATCAAGACGTTTTGCAAGTGTTGCTGATGGTTGACCATTCTCGATGCCTGTTCCTAAAACAATAATTGCTTTAACAGGTGGAATAGATTGAGGTTTCTGATTGTTATCTGTCAGATAATTAAAGAAATACCCTAGACTAATGATCCAAATCCAAAAACATGCCCATGCAAAGCGCCAAATAGAATGCAGACGGAAGTGATAAAAGAAAAACCGTTCAAAATGATAATAGAAATAAGCGTAAATACAGAAAAATAGTCCAATTAAAAAGGGTAAAACTGTACCGATGTGAATTTTTTTAAGCGCAATTAGAATAGCTCCATCTAGGAATAAAATAGAACCGACTATAGCTAAAATGATACGAATCCATGAGCTTGCTTGCATAATCTTTTTCGTAAGCGATATAAAACGTGCTAAGTGTATGCAAAATTCATCGAAAGGCAAACGCTTCTATTGATGAATAAAAAATGGGTGAATATCACCCATCTTTATCTATATTCAATAAAGCTTAGTAAACATCTCGACGATAACGACCTGATAATCGTAATTCATCCAATTTTTCCTCTCCTAGAAGATCGATCAATGCAGCTTCAACACCTGTTGCCATACCTTCAATGCTTCCACAAATGTATATGACAGCATCTTTAGCGATCCATGCTAAAAGCTCTTCAGCATTGTTGCGAAGAATATCTTGTACATAAATACGTTGAGCTTGATCTCTAGAGAATGCCAAGTCTAGACGTTTTAGAGTTCCCATGTTTTTCCATGCTTCGATGGTATCTTTATAGAAATAGTCACATTCACGTTGACGCTCACCAAAAATTAACCAATTTTCAGTGTAATTTTGACGATTACGTTGTTGCAACAGGCTCATCAAACCTGCGATACCTGTGCCATTACCGATACAAATGATTGGACGATTATCACCAATCAGATGGAATGATTCATTCGTGCGAATTCGTAAAGCTAGTTTATCTTTGATTTGGATATGTTCTGTTAACCATCCAGAGCCTAACCCAAGTTCACCTTGTGGGTCACGCTGTTGACGAACGACAAGTCTGAGAATTTGCTGCGGAGGAATACTAGCGATAGAGTATTCTCGAGTGGGTAGGGTAGGAAGCTGCTCGATAAGCTCATCAAGATGATTGTATGCCAGAACATCTACGCGTAAATTTTTATTCCGTAATGCCTGATCAATTTTCTGATTCAATGATTCGATTTTGGATTCAGCTGAGATTTGGTACTTTTCTAAAAAGCGTTGAATCTCTGTAGGAGTATTTTCTGGTTGAATTTCTGCAATATCACCAGGATGCCAAGTCATATCATGAGGAGCGGTGAATTCAATATTGTAAGCAGGTTGCCCAAGACTATTTGGGTTGAGGAGTGTACGAGAACTTAATGTCCAGTGATCAAATACTTTTTCAATGTTCATTGCATGTAGTTCTGTGTGCGTAATCTCTGATAAAGCCTGATTCCAGCGTTGGATATCATTAGGATTGACGTTATCGACTTCAATTAAGTCAAATAAAGGTGATGCCTTCGATGCTAATAACCATTGGTTTATTGCATGCCCAAAACTACAGAAACTTTCAGGATATTCTTTAGAACCCAATGCAAGCACTGCAAACTGCATTGAACTTAAATCTAGTGATTGCTTCATCATCTTTTTGCTGAAGCTAGTTGCTAAGTCAGGTGCCTCACCAGTTCCATAGGTACTCACCACAAATAAGACAAGCTCAGCTTGCTGAAGCTCACGCTCAGTCAACTGTTGAAGAGGTTTAACAATTGTTGCTTGCTGTGCTTCTTGTAAGCATGTTGCTGTACGCCATGCGAGTTGCTCAGCCACACCTGTTTGACTTGCGTATGTGATGAGCCATGGTTTTGTATTTGGGTCAATAACTTGAGAACCGATCGTATTTCGTACCGCGAGTGTGAGTTTTTTTTGTTTGCGACGTTTTAAATAAAGCATCCAACCTGTGACGAAAAATAAAGGCATTGTTAAAGATGCCAGCATTGCTAAAAATTGATAAGTGTCACCAAAAAAGCTTCCACGATGTACAGGGAGCATACTGCTCATAATCTTTTCATTTAGCTTCTTATCTTCGTAAAGCTCAAATTTCTCAAAAGTGTTGGATTGATAATTATAAATAGCTTGGTTACGAGCACGTTCATGTTGGGGGATAGCATCAACAAAAGATAGCTCAAGCTTTGCATCGTTCTTTTTTGGAATATTAAACGTTAATGATGAATATTCACGTCCAATTTGGGTATTCACGCCTGCCCACGATTGCGACAATATGTTGGTCACTTGCTCAGGTTTAAGTTTTTCTTGTTCAGGTTTTTTTCTATCTTGGTTTGGTTCATTGCGCTTAGGTTGTTCAACTCCCATGACTTTGAACATACCAGCACGCCACCAGTCATATGACCAATACAAACCAGTGCATGCAAATAAGAGATAAAAGACGACAAGCCAAGTTCCAACTACAGCATGTAAATCCCAAATAAAATTGCGACCCTTAAGTTTAGGCTTAATAAAGAACCATTGTTTAAAAGAATGTTTTTTAGGGAAGCGGAGATAAAGTCCACTCAGTACAAAAAAGATAAGCATCAAGGTCGATGCACCTGTAATTTGTGCTCCAAACTCGCCTGCTGTTAAGTTCCGATGCAATCGTTGGATAAATTGTAATACTTCACGACCTTTGACTTCTGGTAATACTTCAGCTGTATATGGATTGACCATCATGTTATGGCCACGACGAGCACCTTCTTTTTTAATATTTACTGTAGAAGATGCGGTAGGGTCAGCTGCGATGGTAATACTATTAATCTCAATATCGGGTTGTTTTTTATTGAAGTGTTGAAATATCTGGGCTGGGGTTAACTTTGGAGTAGAAGCAGCTTCAACAACATAGCTCTCTTTATTGATGAATTCTAAGATTTGCTGATCATATGAATAAATTGCTCCAGTTATGCCCATCAATGAAAGGATTAAACCTGCAGTGATCCCTAAGAACCAATGAATTTGGAAGAAGACTTTTTTAAGCATGGTCAAAAAATGTAAATAAAGTGGAGTTCATGTAAAAAATTATAACTCAAGATTAAGAATATAATATGGATTTTGTAGGTAATATTGATTTTGATTCTCATTTGAATTTCACATTAAAAAAAACCTCTCATTTTGAGAGGCTTTTTTTGAATATTTTTAATTATAGCGTTTTCGGAGCGCCTACAGTTTCATTCAAATGTTTACGAACAGTATTGAATGAAAAGTTTTTTGAATCCATGCGTTTAGGAAGGATATATGCACCTTGTTGTTCATCACCTTTTGGTGTTTTTACTTTAAAGTTCACCAAAATGAAGTCAGGTGAGCTATACCACTCATAAATATCTTTCCAACCGATTGTTGCAGTACCTTCTTGAACGCCCATTTTTTGGCGCATGACGATACCGTGTGGTTGAACACCAAGACGAAGACCTTTAATTTCCTGAACTGGGAATTCATTCATTTTACGTTTCACATACCACTCAAGACCGAATCGTTTAATCAGGTAGAAGAGGGCAACGAACACGATAACAACCCAACAAAATACAGTTGAGTAAGTAGAGTAGTAGTTAATCAGTCCAGCGGTCACTAAAGAAAGCACCACAAGCGAAATCATAATGATCCACGCTTTGCGACTAAATTTATTAGTACTACGCCAAATCATAAGTTGAGCTTGACGTTGTTCAGCTTCGGAAACTTCGTAGGGAACAGGTTGTAGCGTATAAGCGTATAGCGTTTTGGCGGTCATAGTATAAAAAATGAGTGTAGAACTAGGTTAAGTTTAGCATTAATTAGCAGTCAAAGATATTATGCCAATGGTGGATAAATCAAAGAGATGCAAACTCAGTGCCATCCTGATTTGGCTCATGACTCAAGCTTTGTTTAAGCATGCTTAAGCGAGTCAAAATACCAAACATGAGTGATAATTGTTGCAAAATAATCAAGGATTTTGGATCCCCTTCATCATGAGTACTGAGTCGTTGACGTATGGTTTGTAACATGTTTTGCGCGGATAAATCTGGAACCTCATCACGCAATAATGTGCCTTTAATATCATCTAGGGCTTGATCAAGTAAAGCCAATACTTCTTGATCATGGATTTGTGCTCGATGTGCACCTAAGGCTGCGATATAGCTCAAAAAGGTATGACTCAAACACAAGAACTCGAATGCAAGTGACTTTTGTGTTGGATCAATATTTGGCTCAGTTGCTAATGTGGAAATTAAAGAAGCAACTTCTGCATCGGTATTGTGCGCTGCGCGACGAACTACACGATAATTGAGCGCATTATTTTTACCTTCGTGGTATTGCTGAACTACTTCCGAAAGATAATTACATTGGGCTTCTATAGAACGCTGGATGGTACGTGGCAGCCGGCGAAATTTCCAATCGGGCCAAATAAAACTCACGCCAAACCATGCGAGGGCACATCCGATAAGTGTATCGATAAATCTTGGAAATCCTGCAGCAAATGCAGAACCATCAAGATTAAAGTTGATCAGTGCCAAGATAGTGATGAATGCAGTTGCTTGAGCATATTGCTTACTTCTTAGTTCGAAAAATAACACACCGCTTAAAACAAGCATCACCAATTGCCCTTCAAGTGAAGGAATAAAATAGATAATCGCCAATCCAACAATAATGCCGATTAATGTACCCACTATACGCAAATATAAGCGGCGTTTTGTGGCGTTGAAGTTTGGCTGACATACGAACAGTGCAGTGAGTAAAATCCAGTATCCATATGCAATATTGGTAACTTGAATAAAAATATAGCCAATAAATAAAACGATAGATAAACGGACAGCGTGTCGAAATAAAACAGATTCAGGTGTGAGATGCTGTTTGACTCGAACAAAAATATCATTCCAACCTTTGAGATCATCATCTTTAAGTTGGTGTTCAGTTTGTTGAGCGTTGATCAGTTGCAAATCGCGTTCTGTTTCTAAATTTTGCAGTTGGGCATCGATCGATTTTAAATTTTGATAGAGTGCAAATAAGGCATTTACACGTACTTGATCATAAATATTATCTTCACGTAATTTTTCTAATGACAGTCTAAGATTTTCAAAACTATGTTGAAATCTTTTGTTGTGCGTATAACGTGTGCGATTCAAGATACATTGCGCTAAGTCCTGACATGCTTTGCCTTGAATGGTAAGAATACGTTGGAAACGAAATAAAATATCACTGTGTTGAAACAGTTTGGCGAGTTTTTGATAATCAATATGAGCGGAATCAGCACGCTCGTGAATATCTTGAGCTACAAAATAATACTGCAAGCTGCGTCGCGTATCTTTTTGACCTCGGTCTCCTTTGAGACGAGTGACTAGTGCTACACGTAAATTATTGAATAATGTAATTAATTTTCCATTTTCGAGTGCTAAATCAATCATGCTTTGTTGGTAGCTTGATGCGGTCATATCCACATCAAACAGGTTTGATTTAGCATATAAAAAACTACCTAAAGCATTATAAGATGCTGATAGTTGATCTTGTAATTGACGAACTGGAAATAATAAGAAGCTGATGGTTGAAATCAGACCATACCATGCCGCTCCGATCACAAGTAATGCAGGTTGCAAATACCAGTCTTCAAATAGATGAACACCGAGCATGGTATATACCGAAACCACCAAGCATCCATAAGCAATCGTGGCGTAACGTCGCCCTAACGAACCTAACAGAATCCAGCCAATACAAGAGGCGATCAAACCAAAAGCGAATGCGAAAGGGTAGGGAAATAATAATTGAACGGATGCTGCGGTAATAAAAAAACCGATGTAGGTGTAGATTAAGTTCATGATCCGCACAGAAAAGCGATCATCAATATCACTGATACCCGCAGCAACTACACCTAAAGTTAATGGAATCGTAGCTAGTTGAAAATCTAATAAATAAGGAACAAAAGCTGTACCTACAAACGCGATCAACATCCTCACGTTATACATAAACGTGGTGTTATAAGTTAATTGTTTTAAACGTCCAAACCAAGGATTCAAGCGCTGTCCTTTTCGTATCGTGTCATGGAATTATTGTATGGGAACTGACATCTCAAAAGTGCTAGTCAGCCTGTATTATTATGCACAAAATAGCATGAGAGTGTTAAGCTTAGATCAGGAATAAACTTGAAAAGTGAAGTATTATGAAGGTCGAGCAGTCTAATTCACGTCAATATTCAACAACTTGGATTATGTTGCTTGCACTCCTTACCGCTTTAGGTCCTTTATCAATTGATATGTATTTACCCGCTTTGCCTCAAATGGCAGAGGAGTTTGGGGTAAGCACGCAAATGGTCGCAAATACTTTGCCTGCCTATTTTTTAGGGCTTGCGATTGGTCAACTTATCTATGGTCCAGTGAGCGATCGGATTGGTCGAAAAAAACCTTTGTATTTGGGTTTAACCCTTTATGTGATTGCCAGTCTGGCTTGTGTATTTGCAAGTAATGAATGGGCATTAATCATTGCACGTATTTTTCAAGCGCTTGGGGGCTGTGTCGGTGTCGTTATTGCGCGCGCTGCGATTCGTGATCGGCTGGATGTTCAAGGTTCAGCTCAAGCATTTTCAAGTATGATGATTGTCATGGGGCTAGCACCTATTTTAGCACCTATGTTTGGCGCTTGGATTCTGAACTTTTTCCCTTGGGAAATGATTTTTGCTGCATTGGCTATTATTGGTGTGATCTGTTGGTTATGTGTCCATTTCTTTTTTAAAGAGTCTTTGCCAATTGAGCGTCGTCTCAAGCTTTCCACTTATCAAGTCACAACGCTTTATGCCGCAATTCTAAAAGATGCGAGCTTTAGAGTCCCCATGTTTGCAGGCTGTCTGACAGGTGCAGCTTTGTTTTGTTACATCAGTTCTGCATCAGCGGTCTTTATGGGGCAATATGGATTATCTCAACAGCAATTCTCCTATGCATTCGCTTTCAATGCTGCTGGAATTATGTTGATGTCTTCTTTGAATAAGCATCTCAATACACGAATGGATATTTATCCCCGTCTTCGTTTAGGCGGTTCGATTCAGTTCCTTGGTGCTGTATGTGTTGTGTTTGCAGGATCAATGCATAACGCTCCGTTGTGGATATTGATGTCTGGTTTATTTTTTGTAGTGTCTGGAATCGGGTTGACTGGTCCAAATGCAATGGCTTTGGCGATGTCTAAACAAGGTGCTCGAGCTGGAACTGCGAGTGCGATCATGGGAAGTATGCAGTTTGCATGTGGTTTATTAGGTGGTGTTATTCTGAACTTTTTGATTTGGAAAGCATCATTGAACATGGGGCTCATGATGTTGATGTTTACTTCAGCAGGACTGGTCGCTATCTTTAAGGTTGGAAGGCAACAGAACAGTATCTCTATGTAGAGATACTGTGATCATTAAAGTTTACTCATCAACAAAGACAGTAAAATTTTCGACAGGTTCGCGTGGTGTAATAAAGGTATTCACGATGTGATTTGGATCGGCATATCCTAATGCAATTGCACAAATAAGCTCTTCATCATCTGGTGCTCCAAGTACATCTAAGACAATCGGATAAAAGTGATTCCATGCAGCTTGAGGGCAAGTATCCAAACCACGTGCTTTAGCAGCGACCATCACATTTTGAATCATCATCGAAATATCCATCTTCGATCCGATTCCCATCGCTTTGTTGACAGTAAAGAAAAGTCCAACAGGCGCATCAAAAAGCTGAAAGTTACGCAGTTGTTGTGCTGCCATTTTTTCCTTTTCGCCTTTTTGAATACCTAATAATCCGTATAGACCCCAACCATTTGCACGACGACGATCAATAAATGGTGAAATCCAATTTTCTGGATAATATGCAAAAGTTTCTTTGTAGTGCTCTGCTAATTCTGGTTTTTGAAATAACTCAAGCTGAGCTGCACAGACGCGCTCAATCATCTCAGCGCGTTTGTTTCCAGTAAGCACATAAACCTTCCATGGTTGAGTGTTTGTACCTGATGGTGCTCGGCTTGCAACTGACAAAATGTCTTTAATCGTTTGTACATCAACAGGTGTATCTAGAAATGCACGTACTGAGTGGCGAGAAGTAATTGCTTCATCAACATAACGGACTTGTTCCGTATTCATATAAACTCCAGCTCTTTTAGCTATTTTCTCATTGGGTGAGACTATAAATGAATCTGGTGTTTTTGCAGATGGTTTTTTAGTCGTATTGCAAAATTTGTTTTAAAAGTAATCGTATTTTCGTTTCATCAGTAAAAGCTGAATAATTTATGCGCGGTTTTGTTTTGTTTGTGTGAAAAAGAAATATATTTGTAACATAATGAAATAGAACTATTATTTAGCCAAAATTGTTTAAAACTGAGTTTTTATTCGAATAAAAAAATACACACAATATTCTAAATTTATGCATAATACGCCCTTTTTAAAAATTGATTAGGGTTTCCTTACTGATTGGGTGAGGGGGATTTTCTATTACAAACATAGTGAATTTATCCAATTTTATGTTTGTAGAAATGTTGAAATATACATCGAATATAAGGAGCTTCTCATGAGTTTACCTCTCATCCGTAAGCCGTTCTTGATTCAGGGTTTGGCATTTACTGTTGCTATCTTGATGATGAACACGACACAGGCTGCTACTGAGCAAGAGCAAATTCAACAACTTCGTGATGAAGTTAAAGAGTTGCGTGCTTTACTTGAACAATATGTTCCTCAATCAAAACAAAAAACTACATTGCCTGTTTCAGATTCAGCTCAAGTTCTAGCTGCTCAGACTACAACTCCATCATCTGATACAAATAAAAAATCGCCACTCTCTTTTCAAACAGCATCTGGTGCTGATGTAAAGTTATATGGTTTCTTGCGTGGAGATGCTTCTTATCAAGCCAAAGGTGGCGATGGTATTTTTAACCGAATTAATAAAGTCGATCTCGAAAATAATGAGAAAAATAGTGACCGTTTTTATAGCACTGCGACCGTGACTCGTTTGGGCTTAGATTTTAAAGCACCTGTACAAGGTGCAGATGTTGGTGGAAAGCTAGAAGTTGATTTTCGCGGTGGAACTAACAACGATACAATCCGTATCCGTCATGCGTATTTGACTTATAACGACTGGTTGTTTGGTCAAACTACATCAACATTCTTGGCGACAGATCTGCAACCTGAGATGCTTGATTTCAATTCACCTTTGGGTATTGGTACATATCGAACTCCAATGGTTCGCTACAGTGGTTCTTTGAATCCTGTCACGAGTTATGCGATTGCATTGGAAAAAGGTAGTGATGATAATCGTGCACCTGCACTTAGCTCGAAAATCAAATACGATTTTGCAGAGGGTAAGGGGACAACTTCAGCTCGTGCACTTTTAACAGAAGTGCGTAGTAAAGAAGCCTTTGATAAAGATTATCACCAACTCAGTGCAAATGAATCTGACTTAGGTTGGGGGATTGCGCTGGGTGCAAAATACAAATTTACAGATTCTTTGCAAGCGATGCTTGATTACTCACATGTGAAAGGTGATAGCAAATTTTTGCTTTACACCAATAATGCGTTCAATGTGAATCCGACAAATTATGATTTAAATCTCAATGAATTTGATGCTGTGACTGTGGGCACAACGTATCAGATCACGCCAAAAGTTCGTAGCACTTTGGCGTATGGCGCGATGTTTGCTAAAGATAACAATGCATTTGCTCAACATGCATTGCAAGATACTGCGCAAAACAAAACGCTACAACAAGGTTGGTTGAATCTAATGTTTTCACCTGTTACGCCAATCACGTTCGGTTTAGAGTATATCTATGGCGAACGCAAAACCTTCAATGGTCAAAAAGGTAAGGATAACCGTGTAGGAGCAATGGCTCGCTATAACTTCTAACCTATCCTATAGGTGTAATCATCCGTGAAAACCATCTGTTAATACAGGCTGAGTTCTTACAAAGAACTGTATGTTTTTTATTAACTTGATTGAGTTTTCACTCATTTTGAGAGTTACTGTTTTATTAGTTGTGTGATGGAAAAACTATCTAAAAACTAATGAAATAAACGGAAGAGGATATGGAATTTACTTTCAATGGTTTTTATACCCTAATTTCGGCGGTTATCGTCTTGTTATTAGGGCGTCTGCTCGTTAATAAAATTGACTTCTTAAGACGTTACAACATCCCAGAGCCTGTCGCAGGTGGTTTGGTTGCAGCAGTTGTATCTTTGCTGGTGCACTCAATGTGGGGATATAGCATTGTTTTCAGCAGTCAATTGCAAACAAGTTTTATGCTGATCTTCTTTGCTTCAATTGGTCTAAGTGCCAATTTTATGAAGCTTCGTGAGGGGGGGATTGGACTCGTTATATTCTTGATCTGTGTGGCTTCTTTTATCGTTGTACAAGATGTGGTTGGGATGAGTCTAGCAACTTTGTTGGGCATTGATCCACTTATTGGTTTGATCGCAGGCTCTGTGACTTTGACGGGTGGACATGGGACTGCTGGTGCTTGGGGAGAAATTTTTGAAACTCAGCATGGGATTCAAGGTGCTCTTGCATTAGGGATGGCAAGTGCCACATTCGGATTGATTATTGGTGGGGTTATTGGTGGTCCACTGGCTAAATTATTGATCAATCGTTATAGCCTAGCTCATGCAAAAACACCATTTGAAATTAATTATCGCGATACACATCTCGATAAACATCCAGATGAGCTTGCACCTTTTGAAAACCCGCATCAAGTGCGTTTAATCACAGCTGATAATGCAATTACAACACTAGGTATGTTCGCTGCCTGTCTTGCTTTCGCTGAGTTTATGACGGGCTATAGCAAAGGAACATGGTTCGAGTTACCAACCTTTGTTTGGGCGCTTGGTGGTGGGGTTATTCTCCGAAATATTTTAGAAGGTGTCTTAAAAGTCGACATCTTTGATCGTGCGATTGATGTATTTGGTAATGCATCACTTTCATTGTATTTGGCAATGGCATTGCTTTCGTTGAAGTTATGGCAATTAGCAGATTTGGCAGGTCCGTTGGTTGTGATTTTAGGTGCTCAGACACTTACTATGGCTTTATATGCAGCTTTTGTAACCTTCCGTGTGATGGGTAAAAACTATGATGCTGCTGTTCTTGCTGCGGGTCACTGTGGTTTTGGTATGGGGGCAACACCGACTGCGGTTGCAAATATGCAAGCCATTACGAATATGTATGGACCTTCCCATAAAGCGTTCTTAATTGTTCCGTTATGTGGTGCATTCTTTGTCGATTTAATTAACGCAACAGTAATTCAAGTTATCTTGAAATTCTTTGCCTAAGTCGGATCAAAAGCCCGATATGAGGCTTTTTTGATTCATCTATTTTTATCGTATATGTGTTTGATATACATATAATTTATTAAAGCGAATAAGTGATGAATGAACAATTAAATGCCACGCTGATGTCGTGGGTGCAATTCTTTAATGATCCGCTCTGGAATTTCTTGGTTGTCTTGTTGGTTGCAGTGGGTGTGTTTTACACATTAATCACAGGCGCGGTACAGCTTCGCTTATTTTTACACAGTATTCGTGTCATGAAAGGCAGCCGTAAAGAATGTGTGGACGAGCACGGGATTACACCGTTTCAGGCATTCGTTACAGGACTGGCAAGTCGTGTAGGGGTGGGTAACGTAGCTGGTGTTGCGATTGCGATTGCGATTGGTGGTCCGGGTGCGGTGTTTTGGATGTGGTTTACTGCATTCTTAGGTATGAGTTCTGCATTTGTGGAATCATCGCTCGCACAGTTATTTAAGGTACGAGATCATCAAAATAAACAATTCCGTGGTGGACCTGCGTATTACATTACTCAAGGTTTAAAGCAAAAATGGTTAGGGATTGTTTTCGCACTTTCTCTCATTTTAGCTTATGGTTTTGTGTTTAATGCTGTACAAGCGAATGCGATTATTGGTGCAACTTCTCATGCTTGGGGATGGGATAAAGCCAATCTAACTTTAGGTTTGGGTGGTTTAGACCTAGAAATCTCATGGGTTGGCATTGGACTAGTGACAATGACAGCATTGATTATTTTTGGTGGTATTAAACGTATCGCAAAAGTTGCTGAAGGTATCGTGCCATTCATGGCATTGCTTTACATAATCGTGGCTTTGTACATTGCCATCATCAATCTGCCAATCTTGCCAGAAATCTTTAAACTTATTTTCACAAAAGCTTTTGAGTTTGAAGCAGCAGCTGGTGGTTTCTTCGGTGCTATGATTTCTATGGCAATGATGATGGGGATTAAACGTGGTTTATTCTCAAATGAAGCAGGTATGGGTTCTGCCCCAAATGCTGCTGCTGCATCAGATGTAAAACATCCAGTAAACCAAGGTTTAGTGCAAATGCTAGGTGTCTTTGTAGATACCTTCGTTGTGTGTTCATGTACTGCGATTATCATTATGGTGTCAGGCATGTATCACGAAGCTGGTTTTGAAGGCGTAACGTTAACGCAAAAAGCGCTTGAGAGTCAGATTGGCAGTTGGGGCGGTGGTTTCCTCGCTATTATTCTGTTCTTATTTGCCTTTACGTCGATTATTGGTAACTATGCATATGCGGAAAGTAATGTGCAGTTCATCAATAACAATCCTAAAATTATGCTTGTTTTCCGTATTTTAGTATTAGTTATGGTGTACTTCGGTGCAATCACTAGTGTTCCATTGGTTTGGTCTATGGCAGATTTATCGATGGGATTGATGGCAACTATTAACCTGATCGCAATTCTATTGCTGACTCCGATAGCATTGATTTTATTGAAAGATTATACCTCTCAGCTTAAAAAAGGGATTAAAGAACCTGAGTTTAAGATTGATAACTATCCTGAATTGAAGAAAAAAGTCGATTCCGATATTTGGTAAATTGATAAAAAGCTCCTGTAAAGGAGCTTTTTTTATGTGGTATAGAAATCAGTCAGCAAAGAATTGATACAGCTTTTAAAAATCGCTTGGAGTAAAATTTGAGAGAGATATAAAGTGAATATGGCATCAAATGCAGATGAAACAGCTTAAATTATTGACTCTAGGACTATCGATGATGTTTGTGGCGGGTTGCCAAACCACATCACATCTACGACCTGTTGTAGAAGATGCTCAGGTACAAACCATGAGTCAACCTTTTGCTGCGATCAAAAAACAACAGAAACGTCCTGTCATTGCGCTAGTATTAGGAAGTGGTGGTGCGAGAGGATATGCTCATATCGGAGTGATCGAAGTACTTGAACAGCAAGGCATCCGACCTGATTTGATCGTAGGTACAAGCGCAGGCAGTATCGTGGGTTCAATATATGCCAGTGGTAAAAGCGCAGCTGAATTAAGAGATATTGCACTCAAACTCAAAGCCAATGATGTACGTGATGTAAATGTGAGCCTCAAAGGTTTCTTTGATGGTAAAAAAGTTGAAGACTATGTCAATCAACAAGTGCTTAACACGCCACTACAAAAGTTAAAAATTCCAATGTATGTGGTTGCAACTGAACTCAAAAATGGGACGAAAACCGTATTTAACTATGGCAATACAGGTCAAGCTGTGCGTGCATCGACTTCTATTCCAAGTATGTTTGTGCCGACTAAGATTCGTAATGTCGAGTATGTTGATGGTGGGCTAGTGAGTCCTGTCCCAGTTGAAGTAGCACGGGAACTAGGTGCGGATATTGTGATTGCTGTAGATATTTTGGCGCAGCCAATACATACCGAAACTACCAATGTGTGGGGTTTGTTCAATCAAAATATTAATATCATGCAAGGGCGATTAGCCGAAGAAGAATTGAAAGATGCGGATGTCGTGATTCAACCTGATCTACGTGAAAAGGCACATATCTTTGATGTGAAAGGACGTGAAATGACTATGCAAGCTGGGATTGATGCAGCACAGGCTAAACTTGAGGATATTCAATCGACAATTCAAAGTAAGCAAAATTCAGCTACTCAAGCGCAGCAAGATTTTGCACTAAAAATTGATTCTGTAGCACCTTAATTTGCTATTTTACTGTCAGTAAATCAATACAAGATAAGGCTTGGTTTGCTGGCAGATGTTTTTTATAAAACAATTTGTAAATCCTCTACAAAAAGCTATGAAAAAATCAAGAAAACAGGTAAATAACTACAATTCATTAAACTTTTTATTAAACAAATTTAAGTTTTGCATTATAGGATGACGCATCGACGTCATCAGTAACACCACAAGGATTGTTAAACACGATGTTTAAATCATTTTTTCCTAACCCACGCCTATTTTTTATATCGGTGATTGTATGGTTAGCGCTCAACATGCTGCTTTGGTACACAGGTGGGCATGGATGGGGAGAGTACTTGGGTTTTCCGAAAGATTATGCTGAAGCTGAATTACCGATTGGCGTGAGTCGCTTTTGGTCCGCAGCCTTTATTTGGTTCTATATTTGGTTTTTAGTATCCACAGCGTTATTCGCTACCTTTTGGCGATTTCTATCTGATAATAAATGGCAAAAGTGGTCGATTTGGGGATCGGCATTCATTCTGTTTAATATCTGGTTTGGTGTTCAGGTGAGTGTTGCGATTAACGCATGGTATGGTCCATTCTGGGACATGATCCAAAAAATGCTCAGCGATGGTGGTGGTGACATCAATGATCTTTACAAAGGCACTTTGACATTTCTTTATATCGCGATGGTGGCAGTCACATTTGCAGTCATTAATGCATTTTTTACCAGTCACTACGTATTCCGTTGGCGCACAGCAATGAATGAATATTACACTGCCAACTGGGATAAGCTGCGACATGTAGAAGGTGCGTCACAGCGTATACAAGAAGATACCATGCGCTTTGCGACCATCATGGAAGACTTAGGGGTGGAGTTAATTAAGTCAGTGATGGTACTAATCGCATTCTTACCTTTATTGTTCCAAATCTCGCAGAAAGTTCCAGTCTTACCGATTGTGGGAGAAATTGAACATTCTTTGGTGTGGGCGGCTGTTGTATGGGCGATTGCTGGTACAGTTATTCTAATGTTAGTCGGGCAGAAACTTCCTGGTTTGCAATTCAATAATCAAAAGGTTGAAGCTGCTTATCGTAAAGAGTTAGTCTATGGTGAAGACCATGAGAATCGTGCTGATCCTGTTACGTTAAAAGAGTTATTTAGTAAGGTACGAGTCAATTACTTTAGACTTTACTTTCATTATGCCTACTTTAACTTAGTGGCAATTTGGTACAAGCAACTCGATATTTTATATAGCCTTGTCGTATTATTCCCTGCAATCGCATCTGGAAAAATGACGCTTGGTTTGATTAACCAAATCAGTAATATTTTTGATAAAGTCCGGGAATCATTCCAATATTTGATCAGTTCATGGAAAACGATTATTGAACTATTATCGATTCATAAGCGTCTAAAAGCTTTTGAATCGATTCTTGATAAGGACTAAACCCTACAAAGGAAAAACCTGCTTCGTGCAGGTTTTTTATTGCTTAAAGTAGGCAAATTCCTAATCCAGCACCTAATGCCATGACCCACAAAGGATGAACTTTTTTAAACATCCCAAGAATTGCAGTCAAGATCACAATTAAGATCAGTAAGGCATTTTGTGCAGAAGCATCTGCAATTAGCCATGCACTGACTAAGACTAAACCGACTGTAATTGGCTTTAAGGCTTTTTCAAATTTTGCTCGTAAAGGATGCTCCTTAAAGCGTTGCCAAAATTTAAGCACATACACTGTGATAATAGATGATGGACCAAACTTCGCTAAGGATGTAACCAATAGACCCGCTGGACCAGCGACATGCCAACCAACTAGCGGCACGATCATCATATTGGGGCCGGGTGCAGCCTGTGCCATTGCAAAAAGCGAACTAAATTGTTCCGCAGTCATCCATTGATGTACGGTTACAACTTGATGCTGCATTTCAGGAAGGATGGCATTACCACCACCAAAAGCTAGTACAGAGAGTTGTGTAAAGACGATCACTAATGTCCATAAGATCATGATTTTTTCACTCCAAGTACTAACAAATTAATCGCAAGTAAAACAAATAAAGTCAGTGCTAAAGGAAGTTTGATCAGCAGCATAAATACAAAGGTCAATGCAATCGTCAAAACAGTAAGATAGCTTTTTAAAATGGGGCGTAACATTTTAAATCCTGTGGCAAACAATAAGCCAGCTGCAGCTGCCGCTAGTCCTTTGATCATGTGTTGCACCGCAGTTAAATATTGGAAATGCTCATAGACTTGGTAAATGATCAAGACAATCGCTGTTGGAGCTGAAATTAAGCCTAGTACAGAACTGATAGCACCTTTAATACCTTGGAATTCCATGCCTATCGCAACTGACATATTGATAATATTACCGCCAGGAAGTAACTGACATACGCCAAGTAAATCTGTAAATTTTCCTTCATCTATCCATTTTTTATCTTCAACAATAATGCGATGGGCTAAGGGTAGTACCCCACCGAATCCCATTAATCCTAACTGCATAAATCCCGTAAATAATGCCTTGCAATCAGGCGCTTCTGATACTGGTTCACGCTCCATTGATATTGCTTCGGCTTTCATCGGGACACCTCCTCATCTCTTTTACTCATGATAGGATGGTGGAATAGTGGTATATTTACAAATGCTATTTTTTACATCATCTATACTTTTAAGGTATGTTTAATGGATATTCATAAGCTTCAAGCATTCGTTGCTGTGGTTGAAGAAAGTAATATTTCAAAAGCTGCTGTTCGTCTGCATATGCAACAACCACCATTAACTCGTTTAATCAAAAGTTTAGAAGAAGAACTCAATACCGCTTTATTAAAACGTTTACCTCGTGGTGTAGAAGTTACAGAAGCAGGAAAGGTCTTATATCAAGAAGCGATTACAATTTTGGCACATGCCCAGTCAATTCCTAAAAGAGTCAGAAATATTGCACAGGGTTTAGAAGGGCAGATTAATATTGGCTTTACCAATTCAGCAGGATTACATTCATTTTTACCTGCGTTGTTACGCCAGTTTCGTGAAGAGTTTCCTACTGTGGCCATTCATTTAGAAGAAGACAGCAGTAGTGCATTAACAGATGCGGTGATTAATGAAAAACTAGATATTGTATTTCTACGGAAGCCAGCGCCCATTCATAAAGATGTGCAAAGTCTCCATGTGTTAGATGAACCGCTAATCGTGGCTTTACCAAGCAATCATCCATTGGTAGAAAAAAACGGTGCGATTCGCTTACTTGATTTGGAACCATATGAATTTGTACTTTACCGCCGTTTAGCAGGGCAAGACTTATTCGATAATATTTTGGCAAATTGCTATCAGGCAGGTTTTAGCCCGAATATTGTCCAAGAAGCCCCACGTTTGACATCAAGTCTCAACCTGATCGCAGCAGGGATCGGACTCTCAATCGTACCGGCTTCGATTCAAGACTTTTGGAATAAACAAATTATTTACCGTCCTTTGGAAGCCAAGAAACCTTGTATTGCACCGATCTATGCAATTTATAGAGCCAAAGATAATAATGTTCGAGTAGCACATTTTTTGGATTTACTTAAAGCGAGCCAAGTATTAGAAAATGCGTCTACTACTAATGCGTAAAGTGATAGAAGTTTAAAATTGGTCCAACCAAATGTTGTTGAGATTTATCTAGGGTAACTTTGATTTCTTGAAAGTTAAAATCGCTATCATCACGATATTTCGCTATGCCATGGGTTTTGTTATTCATCTTCGGAATCTGATAACTAAAGAAAGCAACGTATTTGGATGGATGTACTACATGAATTAACTTTTGTGTGTCTTTATAACCGCCAAATTCATTCTCAATGCTTTCTTTTAAAAGGTTTGGAAAATAAAGAGTTGCGTAGGGCATACCGCAACCAACACAAACTGAAGAATCATATAGTTCAATCGCTTGTTTTTGATTCGTGCTCATTAGCAATGCTGAACCTGTACCATTTGCCCCTGCGTTTGCTTCGATATCTTGCCAGTCTTTTGGGACGAGCACAGCACCAATTTCAGGTAGTCCGACCAATTTAAGTTGCTTTGCCAGATTAGCATCTAGCTTAAAATCAAAATGACAGCTTTTTGCTGTACACGATTTAAAGTCTTTTAACAGTCCATCATCGAAGGGATTAGGCGCGGTAACACCATAAAAAGGAACGCGAACATCATTGCTAAAGGAGACTTCACCCAATGCATATATTTGATTCATTGCTTGGCGTTGTTTTATCGTATTTGAAAATTGAGGAAAAATTGGTTCAAATTGACTGACTCCAGCGTGAGTTATTGGAGCAGACAACAGTAATAAAATCGTGGAAATAGAGCATAATAATTTCATTTTTAAAATTTGGTCAAATCAACGTAGTTTGAATCTTCTATCTTCTGCAATAATATGATTTAACACAAGGGTGCCGTAGTCATTTAAACGCTTTACCATACTTTATAAAAATACGAGTGATAAAAAATGAATCCGATGAAAAATATACTTTCTGTTTGCTGTTTTGTGGCGCTAAGTTGTCCTGCTTTTGCGCAGGAAATCAAAGGAATTTCATTTTCACATCAGGATTGGGAAATATATTGTACCAATACAGGAACATGCCGAGCAGCAGGCTATTCGGATGAATATAGCAATGATCAAACTCAGCCTGCATCACTCTTACTGACACGTAAGGCTGGAGCAAAGCAAGCTGTCAGTGCTGAATTTGCGTTAGGTAATTTGGAGCAAGAATCTCTATCTCCAGCTAAACTTAAGAATTTACGTTTTTATGTGAATGGAAAAGATTTAGGGCAAGTGACTGTTGATGGTGCGGACTTCCCAATCATGGGAAAACTCACTGCCGCTCAGGTCAATGAATTGCTGCATCAAGCCAAACAAAAGACAGATATTGTATTTAAAAATCCAATGTCCAATGGCGTATCTCTGATACAGGTATGACTGCTGCATTATTGAAAATGGATGATTTTCAAAAGCGAGTCGGTACGGTTGGGGCGCTAATTAAACAAGGCAAAGCTGATGAATCAAAAGTGTTATCCGCTCAACCCAAACTCACATTGAAACAAGTAAAAACCTCAGATCAGCCATATTTAACTTTAGAACCAACACATAAACGTTATGCCGCCATTAACCAAATCTTAATGGCTGCTCAACCATCACCCAAAGAAGATGATTTCTGTAATGGACTTTATGATTACGATTCTGATGGATCGAAACCCCAAGCAATTCAATTCTACAAACTCACAAATCATAAAGTTTTGGCGATGACGATCTGTTGGCGTGGAGCGTATAACGAAGGATATGGTGCTTGGGTGTTAGATGAATCACTCACGGGTAAAGCAACTTTTGTGACGGAACATGCCTCGGATTTTTATGAAGGTATAATTCAGAGTGCTCAGAAAGGTCGTGGCATCGGGGATTGTTGGTCAAGTGATGAGTGGATATGGGATGGTCAGAAATTTGTACACACTAAAGATATGTGGACAGGCATGTGTAAAGGGCTTGCTGCGGGCGGGGTATGGGAACTAGATAAAATCGAAGCTGTTGTAAAATAAAGCGTTACATCAATAAAAATAGCCTAAGGAAATATCATGCTGAATAATAAAATTCATTTAAGTAGGTTGATTTTAACGGTTTCATTTAGTTGTTTTAGTTCTTCAATTTTTGCTGCGCCATTACAGATATTAGAGCTTAAAAAAGGACAACTCAGTCAGGTTGAGCAGACGCAAATTTGTGAACAACTTAAAGATCTCTGCCAACAGCAAGCGCAATGGCGCAGTTTAAAAACAGTAGATCAAAATCTATGGCTATTGTCAGGAAGTGATATTGCGCAATTTCGTCTATCGACAACTGGACTTAAATTAACCCATCAGTGGCGTATACAATTAGCACCCTATGAGGAAATGGCACGGACTAGCCAATATATTTTTCCTAAACTATTTCCAATGACTGAAAACCGTTATGCGATTGCTCAGATTGATACCTTTTCAGAAATGTATTCAGGTGGTGGCGCAGGGATTGAGCGTGCTAATTTTTATGAGTTAAAGGATTTAGGGCAGACACATCGCTTTATTGAAAATTATCCTTTTAGTTTTAATCGCATGATTCGTGCGTGTTTCTCTGAGCGGGATTATGAAACTTCAAAAGGTAAATGTCACGATGAAGATAGTTTGAGTCTAGATATTCGTCCGCTTAAGCCGATGTTGTGGCAATTCCGTTATCGTTATAGTTTAGATGTATCACCAGCATCAGATTCAGGTGAAAAATCATTTAAGGGTAGTCGCAATCTCAATATTGATCTAAACAAAGTACCACAGCAGCCAAATATTCCTGCACATTGGGATTATCAAGGACAAGGTTAAGTTCGGGTTTTACATTTTGCCTAATTTTTTAGGCTTTGGACTTAAGCAATTTACAGCGCCATAACAGATGATTTGTATAGTGCGTGGTACAAAGAGACTGACTGCTTTTTGGAACTTTGCTCATGTCTCCTATTTATACCTCATCTCGCCCTAAATTTTCTCGTTTAAGTCGTTCTGTGATCATGGCTGCGGCTGTGTTGGGGACAATGCAAATAGCTATAGCAGGGCCAACAGTTGATCAACTGAGTGATTGTTTGGTGAAAGCCACTACCGCAGCAGATAAAACCACGGTGTTGCAATGGACATTTACGGCTTTAGCAGCGCATCCTGATTTAAAGGGTTTTAGTAGTGTCACGCCTGAGCAAAAGAATCAGTTAGATCAGAAATTGGCACAGGTTTTACAGCGTGTGATTGTGGAGCAGTGTTCGACTCAGACTAAGGCGGTGATTCAGGCTGAGGGGATTCAAGCGGTTGGTGAGGCTTTTCAGCAGTTAGGTCAAAGTGCAGGTGAGGATATTGTCAAAGACCCAGCGGTAAGACAGCAGTTGCAAGGCACGTTGCGTTATATTGATTTAAATAAATTGGTTACGACTTTTTTAACACCTGATATCTGGAATAAGTTGGGTGTGTTAAGAGGGGGGTAGTTTTAAACGCTCCTTTTGGAAAAAGCGTTTAGGCAGAGCACTTACATCAAATCGGGATAAAAATTTTCATATTCAGGATTGGGTTCTGGTGTCACTTTTAAATTGCCTTGATAGCCTTTAATAAAACTATGAATTTCTTTTCTCGGTTGTTCATGCCAGCCAATATTAAATGCACAAAGTTTTGGGAAAAATTGTAGGTGGTTGTAATTCAAATTATTATGAATCCAATAGGCGAGTTGTTGCCAATTGGCTTGATCTTTTTCATATAGCTCTAAAAATGATGGAATGACAATACACGCCGTTGCCCCATAACCTTTTGCATCGGGATAGTCCCAAATGTGACTGGCAAAGTTTTTCTCGTTGCTGGCGCAGTTATGTCCTTTTTCATTGCCGAGTTGATTGACGCTTGGAGAACGATATGCCGAGCGAATCGTAATTCGTCCAAATTTATCTTGGAGTGGTTCGAGCAGTTGCTCGCACAGTTGTGTACCTGTGTAGATGGCTTTTTCAGGATGATCGGGGAAGTTGGGTACACCATACCAATTAGCGATTTCGCTATAGAGGAAGTCACGCATGAAGAAAGACTTTGAAAGTTGGATACGTCCTAAGTCTTCAAGTTTAGTAATAGAGGATACTTTTTTGATATTCATTTGTATTTGTCTTGCAAGTATTTTGCAGTGTTTTCTAAAGTAGGGTAAATTGTTCTAAGATTAATATTTATAAGATCTAGGTCTTTTAAAATTTTCGATTTAGCAGAACCAGCGATTCTAATTCTATGAATTTGATAGTCTGAATCTGATCTTTCATTCATTTTAGCTTTTAGACCAAATAACAAAAACGCTCCAGTTTGAGCTAAGATACGTTTATTGTTAAGTTTGCTTTTAATGCATATAACACGGTTTAAATCGCTTGGTTTAACTAAATTTTGAAAATAGGGTTTTTCCTCTTTAATAAAATGTAAGAATTTTTTATGAGAAGTTAGGCTATAATTTAGCTTGTTAGGAAATGGTTTTTTAAGCAAAAAATAAGTAAGGCTATTTTTGTCATTTATATTAAGTTTAGCAATATTTGTTATACAACTAACCGTATCAGAGTCATAATATTTAATATTTTTTTGTTTGGTCTAATAATAATTACTTCTCCATCTTCATTATTTTTATTCTGACAAGCAAAAATAAAGCAGTTAACGGATTAGAAGTTATATCCAATAATCTAGTATATAAACCAAAATGTTGCATTCTAGTCAAAATTTCTAGAGCATTTTTATCGTCATTAAATGGGAGGGGTTCATTTATAATTAATTCTCTATAAAGTTTATCTTCATTATGTAGATAAACTCTTTTCCCATTATAAAATCTAAAATTTGAAGGTTCTAACCTATACGTTAATGAAGAATGCCCTCTAAAAAATCTTTCATTGAAATCTGGATTTTCAATATTTATTAGTTTAATCATTTTTCTAAAGAAAGATTCTAAATCTGTTACGCTTTCTTTCTCAGTTTCATTGGAATCTTCTATTATTTTCCTGAATAGTTCGGGATTGAAATACAATAAATCATCACTATAATTTTTTATATGATTAATATAAATATTTTCTTTATCTAAGGTGATAATTTGAATAAGTATATCGCTTTCATCTCTTCTAAATCTATTTAGTGAATCTAATTCGATAATATCATTTTTTGAATAAATCTTTTTTTTGGGTATTTATAAAAGAAAATTCTATAATTGAATTTTCTTTTTCATATACGGCATTTTTCAATTTACATAAATAGATGTCGCCTAATTCATTTGTGATTATAAAGGGGATATGAGTTAACCAAGATAGTTTTTCACTATCTAATATTTTATAAAAAATTTGAAGTTCGGTTGATGCATTAGAAAGTATTAAGTCAGCAGCAAAAATCCTTAAGCTCTTTTTATCGATTATTTCTTTTAGATAGGATGAAGTTGTAGATATATATGCAATAGTCTGATTCATAAGAAACCCCGCATTAAGCGAGGTTCTTATAACATGAAATCAATTAATTAGCGAATTAATCAACCAATCAATTTCTTCATTAATTCATTCACTTGCGCAGGGTTCGCTTTGCCTTTCGCAGCTTTCATGACTTGACCAACAAGACCGTTAAAGGCTTTTTCTTTACCAGACTTGTACTCTTCAACCATTTTTTCATTGGCTGCAAGTACTTCTTTGATAATCGCTTCAATCGCACCTGTATCAGTTTCTTGCTTTAAGCCTTTCTCAGCAATAATGTCATCTGCAGATTTTCCTTCTGCTTCCCACATAAAGCCAAACACTTGCTTCGCAATTTTGCCGTTAATAGTGTTATCGACAATACGTGCGATCATGCCACCCAATTGCTCAGCTGAAACAGGAGAGTCTGCTAAATCTAGGTCTGCTTTGTTTAAAGCACCTGAGAATTCACCCATCACCCAGTTTGCTGAAACTTTACCTTGCTTCGCACCGCCAGCAGCAGCTACAACAGCCTCGTAGAAGTCTGCCATTTCGCGTGACAGCGTTAATACATGTGCATCGTATTCAGTCACGCCGAAGTTAGCAATAAAGCGCTCACGACGTGCAGCAGGCAATTCTGGCAGGGCAGCGCGTGCCGCTTCAATTTGCTCATTTGAAATGATCACTGGTAACAAGTCAGGATCAGGGAAGTAGCGATAGTCGTTCGCTTCTTCTTTTGAACGCATTGAGCGAGTTTCCATCTTGTTGGGATCGAACAAACGAGTCTCTTGATCAATCTCGCCGCCGTATTCCAAAATTTCCATCTGGCGTTCAATTTCAACATTGATCGCCTGTTCAATGAAACGGAATGAGTTGAGGTTTTTCAACTCACAGCGTGTGCCAAAAGGTTGACCTGGACGGCGCAATGACACGTTACAGTCGGCACGGAAAGAGCCTTCAGCCATGTTCCCGTCAGAAATACCTAACCAACGCACCAATGTATGAATCGCCTTGATATAAGCCACAGCTTCTTCAACGGAACGCATATCAGGTTCAGACACGATTTCAAGTAATGGTGTACCTGCACGGTTTAAGTCAATCCCAGACATCCCTTCGAATTGGTCATGGATGGATTTACCAGCATCTTCTTCAAGATGGGCACGAGTCACGCCGATGCGTTTTACAGTGCCATCCTCAAGTTGGATGTCGATATGACCTAAGCCTACGATTGGATTGTCCATTTGGCTGATTTGATAGCCTTTTGGGGAATCAGGGTAGAAGTAGTTCTTACGTGCAAATACTGATGCTTGATCGATATACGCATCGATCCCTAAGCCAAAGCGAATCGCAAGATCAACGACTTCGGCATTCAATACAGGCAATACACCCGGCATCGCCAAATCAACAAGGCTGGCTTGAGTATTTGGGTCTTGACCAAATTCAGTTGATGAACCAGAGAAGATTTTAGACTTGGTCGCCAACTGCGTGTGGATCTCAATCCCGATAACGACTTCCCAACCGTCAATTAATTTCAACTTTTGAGCTTCAGTCATTATGCATTCTCCTCAGCAATTGCCGCACGTTTGGTATGCCAGTCTGTGTTTTGTTGATATTGATGCACAATCGAGAGCAATTGTGATTCAGACCAATAGTTACCAATCAACTGTAAACCAACAGGTAAGCTGTCTTTATCGAAACCAACAGGAGCATTGATGGCTGGTAAACCCGCCAAGTTCACAGCAAGAGTATAAATATCACCCAAGTACATTTCAGTTGGACTGAGGTTCGCACCGATTTTGTACGCAGTCGTTGGTGCAGATGGCGCTGCAATCACATCGACATTTTCAAATGCTTTGAGGAAGTCTTGTTGGATTAAACGACGTACTTTCTGTGCTTTCACATAGTAAGCATCGTAGTAACCTGCAGACAGAGCGTAAGTACCGATCAAAATACGGCGTTGTACTTCAGCACCAAAACCTTCTGAACGTGAACGTTTGTAGAGGTCTAAAATGTCTTTTGGATTTTCACAACGGTAGCCATAACGAACACCATCGTAACGTGACAAGTTTGATGACGCTTCCGCAGGTGCGATCAAATAGTAAGTCGGAACGTAGGCTTCAGTCATGTTGAGATCAATCTCAACCAAAGTTGCACCCATTTCCTCAAGCTTTTTCAATGACTCTTCAACGCGGGCTTTCACGTCTGCATCCAAACCAGCGACATTGAAGTATTGCTTTGGAATACCGATGCGTAAACCTTTCACCGCTGTACCGTTTAGGTTAGCAACGTAGTCATCGACTTCTTTGTCTACAGAAGTTGAGTCTTTAGCATCATGACCAGCAATCACATTCATCAAATATGCACAGTCTTCTGCTGAGCGTGCCATTGGGCCACCTTGATCCAATGATGATGCATACGCAATCATACCAAAGCGAGATACACGGCCATAAGTCGGTTTTAAACCAGTTAAGCCGCAGAATGAAGCAGGTTGGCGAATAGAACCACCTGTATCAGTGCCTGTCGCAATAGGCGCTAAATCGGCTGCCACAGCTGCTGCAGAACCGCCTGATGAACCACCTGGAACATGATCTAATGCCCAAGGGTTACCTGTCGCACCAAAGTACGAGCTTTCAGACGTTGAACCCATAGCGAATTCATCCATATTCACCTTACCTAAAGTCACAAGACCCGCAGCTTTAGCTTTAGCAACCACAGTTGCGTCATAAGGTGAAATGAAGTTATCGAGCATTTTTGAACCCGCAGTGGTTTTGATCCCTTGAGTACAAAAAATATCTTTATGAGCAAGTGGAATGCCTGCGAGTGCATGTGCATGACCTGCTTTCAAGGCAGCATCAGCGGCATCCGCTTCTGCTAATGCTTGTTCTGCTGTAACCGTCACATAACTCTTTACTTTTGCGTCAATTTTGGCAATACGTTTTAAATAATGTTCAGTCAATTCACGTGACGAAAATTGGGCTTGTTTTAAGCCTTCAGAGAGTTCACGGATGGATAAGCGATGTAAATCTGTCATATGAAAAATTTCTTTACATTCTAAATATAAAATATGAGTTAATTGAATAGAAATTATTCAATTACGCGAGGGACAAGGTATAGACCTGCTTCTGTAGCAGGGGCTACAGCCTGATATTCATCACGATGATTCGTTTCGGTGACCACATCGGCACGTAAAGGCTGAGGATTGTCAAATGGGCTCTTTAAAGGCTCAACATTATCGGTATTAATGCCTTTTAAGCTTTCCATCATACCAAGGATTTTATTTAAACTTTCAGCATATTCAGTAGATTGCGAGTCGCTTAGTGATAAGCGAGCAAGGTGCGCGATTGCTGAAACGGTCTGTGCATTTAAGTCCGTTGTCTGCTGAGCATCAGATGATGTAGACATAACTTTACCTAATTCAGTATCAAAAAATTGTAAAATATCGTGCGTTATAATAAGCGATTGACTTGTTCAAAGCATCACATTTCGTTAAAGTTGCCACCTTGCATCCATACAAAGTTTAATTGAGAACGCCCCCGTGATTCTAAAACGACTAATTGGCCTGTTTTCGCCGGATTTAGCCATTGATTTAGGTACTGCAAATACACTTATTTATGCACCAGGCCGTGGCATTATATTAAATGAACCAACTGTAGTGGCAATTCGCCATAGCGGTTCGCAAAAAATTGTTGCTGCTGTAGGTCTTGATGCTAAACAAATGTTAGGTCGTACACCAGCGAATATATCAGCAATTCGTCCTATGAAAGACGGTGTAATTGCTGATTTCGAAGTAACTGAAACCATGTTGAATCAGTTCATCGGCAAAGTACATGAAAAGCGTTTGTTCCCACCTGCGCCACGTGTTGTGGTGTGTGTGCCATGCAAATCAACTTTGGTTGAGCGTCGTGCGATCCGTGAAGCAGTATTTAATGCTGGTGCTCGCGATGTACGCTTGATCGAAGAGCCAATGGCAGCAGCGATCGGTGCAGGTATGCCAGTTGAGCAAGCATGTGGTTCGATGGTTGTAGATGTAGGTGGTGGTACCACTGAAATCGCAATTATCTCGCTACAAGGTTGCGTCTACGCAGATTCACTTCGTATTGGTGGCGATGTATTTGATGAACAAATCATTAATTATGTTCGTAAAGCACATGGTTGCGTGATTGGGGAAACAACGGCTGAAGTCATCAAGAAAGAAGTCGGCATGGCTGTAACAGATGGCAAAACACTTGAAATCGAAGTACGTGGTCGTAACTTGGCTGAAGGTGTACCTCGTGCTATCACTGTAACTTCTGATGAAATTACCCAAGCGATTGCTGATCCATTACAAAGCATTGTAAGTGCAGTTAAGTCAGCTCTTGAACAGACTCCTCCTGAACTTTCTTCGGATATCGCAGAGCGTGGTATCGTGTTGACTGGTGGTGGTGCATTGCTTCGCAACTTAGACAAGCTTCTTGCTCAAGAAACTGGTCTTCCTGTTGTTGTTGCAGAAGATCCTTTAACTTGCGTGACACGTGGTGGCGGTAAAGTTTTAGAATTCTTTGATAATCCAAACCATGACATGCTTTTTGTTGGCTAAATCATAAGGACTAGGCGGTGCAACCGAATCTTTTTTCAAGACAACCGCCATCTTTTCGCTCATTTGTCATTGCGGTAATTACATGCTTGGTTGTGCTGTTCTTTGACTGGCGCATGCCTTATGTGATTCAACCTGCAAGGGATGTCTTGTATGCCGCGTATAATCCAATTTATGCGTTGGCAAGCTATCCTGTACTGTCGAGAGAATGGCTTAACCAACAAACCAAATCTGAAGCTCAATTGCGCCGTGAAAACACCGCAATGCAAGCTGAACTTCTACAAGCTCAAGTTCGATTACAGAAACTATCTGAACTCTCTGCGGAAAATAACCGTTTAAGAGGGCTTTTGGATACGCCATTAATTATTGATGGGCGTATGCAGATCGCAGAAGTGATTGGAACAGATGCTGATCCATTACGTCACATTATTATTATCAACCGTGGTTCTGTTGATCATCTAAAAGTTGGACAAACAGTTTTGGATGATAAAGGGATTATGGGGCAGTTGGTTGATGTCTATCCGCATAGTTCACGCGTCATGTTGCTTTCTGATAAAGAACATTCATTGTCTGTTCGCTTAGAACGTACGGGGATGCGAGCGATCGTTTCTGGTAAAGGTGATTTGGGTCAACTCAAAATGGATTATGTCCCAACCAGTGCCAATATTAAAATCGGGGATAAGGTCTTTAGTTCAGGTTTAGGTGAACACTTTCCTGCGGGTTATTTAGTCGGAACAGTGTCCAAAGTGAGTCGTCATACATCGGGTGAATTCGCTGAGATTGGTGTTCAACCAGCAGCACAATTGGCCAGTGGTCATCACGTCGTGATTCTGTTTTCAGAGTCTTTAGCGAAGGAGCAACCTTATGCCGATCGCTAGACTAAATTATGAGAAACGAAAAGATCCACTTTGGATGATCATTATTTCGATTTTGATTGGTTCAGTACTGCTTATCTATCCAATTTCATACGAAGCAGCGGGTTGGCGCCCGCCAATCATGATGATGATCATGTTGTTTTGGATTCTTTATCAGCCTGTTTGGTGTGGAGTGTGGTTTGCATTTGCAATAGGGATTTTTACTGATCTATTGCTCGATGCACCACTGGGATTGAACGCACTTAGTTTTGTGTTCATTACGTTTGGAACACGTTATTTTATTCGCGAAAGACGTATTCTCACTTTTGGCAATTCATGGGTAATTGCGATACTTGCGATTATCGCGCATTTGTTGTTTTTATGGATTAGTCAGACTATTTCAGGTACTCATTTCTCAATTGCTCGTCATTGGCAACCTATTTTGACGACAACTTTGGCATGGCCTGTTGTGTATTACTGTTTACATAAATGGCGAATATAATTCTTGCGTCAAGCTCGCCTCGACGGCAGGAGCTGTTAACACAACTGGGCTTGGACTTTAAGGTTCATAGTCCTGATGTGGATGAGACGGTTTATCCTGATGAAAGCGTTAAGTGTTATGTTGAACGCTTGGCTCGTGAAAAAGCCCAAGCTATTTTAACTCTGTATCCTGATGCAATTGTGATCGCTGCTGATACCAGTTTGAGTTTTGCAGGTAAAATTATTGGTAAGCCTGATTCAAAACAGCATGCTTTTGAGATTTGGACTCAGTTATCAGGTCAATGGCATGACGTATATTCAGGCATATGTGTTGCATCTCGATCTAAAATGTTAAGTGATGTGGTACGTACTCAGGTTGAGTTTATGCAGCTTAGCTCAAGCGCAATGGAAGCGTATTGGGACACGGGTGAACCTATAGGTAAAGCAGGGGCATATGCTATTCAAGGTATTGCTGCGCGATTTATTCCTCAAATAAGAGGAAGTTATAGCAATGTTGTGGGTTTGCCTTTACATGAGACAGCACAGTTATTAGAAAGCGTTAAGGCATTTGGCTAATACACTTTCGGGTATAAGAATTTTTATAAAAGTTTTGAGTTGGTTATGGCAGAAGAATTGCTGATTAATGTTACGCCGATGGAATGTCGTGTAGCTTTAATTGAAAACGGTACAGTAAACGAGTTATTTGTCGAACGTACTGTGAAACGTGGTCTCGTGGGGAATATCTATAAAGGTAAAGTTGTGCGTGTGTTACCAGGCATGCAAGCTGCTTTTGTGGATATTGGTTTATCTCGTACAGCATTTCTACATATCAACGACATGGTTTGGCCGCGTTCACAGCCTACGCCAAATGTTTTCGAGCTTTTGCATCCTGGACAGACCCTTACTGTTCAAGTGATGAAAGATATGTTGGGGACTAAAGGCGCACGCCTGAGCACAGACCTTTCAATACCTTCACGTTATTTGGTGTTGATGCCATATGGAAATCATATTGGTGTATCGCAACGTATTGAACAAGAAGAAGAGCGTGATCGTTTGCGCGGTATAATTGAGCATATTCAGACTGAACATAAACTACCCGGCAGTGTGATTGTACGAACTGCAGCAGAAGGTGTGGATGAAGCCTCAATTGCTCAGGATATGTGTTATCTGAGTAAATTATGGGAATTTATTCAACGCAAACAAAAAGAAGTTTCTACACCAGAGCTGATATTCGAAGAACTACCTCTACCTCAACGTATTGTTCGTGATTTAGCTAGCGATGAAACTGCCAAGATATATGTCGATTCACGGGAAATTCATGGCAAGTTGAGTGAATTTGTCCATGAGTTTGTGCCTTCTATTGAAAACCGCTTAATCCATTATCCTGGTGAAAAACCGTTATTTGATTTATATAACGTTGAAGAAGACATCCAAAAAGCATTACAGACGCGTGTCGCATTGAAGTCTGGTGGTTATTTGATGATTGACCAGACGGAAGCGATGACCACGATCGATGTAAATACTGGTTCGTATGTAGGTGGTCGTAGTTTAGAAGACACTGTATTTAAAACCAATATGGAAGCAACACAGGTAATCGCACGCCAACTTCGTTTGCGGAATCTGGGTGGTATCATCATTATTGATTTTATTGACATGCAAGAAGCCGAGCATCGTGCCGAAGTCATGCGACAGTTTGAGAAAATGCTAGAGCGCGATCATGCTAAAACCAAAATTACTCAGGTTTCTGAGCTTGGTTTGGTTGAAATGACGCGTAAAAGAACACGCGAGTCTTTAGAACATTTGCTTTGTGAATCCTGCCCAACTTGTCAGGGGCGTGGATATGTGAAAACAGCAGAGACAGTGTGTTACGAAATATTTCGAGAAATTCTGCGCTATGCACGTGCTTTTGATTCGAAGAGTGGCTTTACTGTTGTTGCGCATCCAGCAGTAATTGACCGACTTTTAACAGCAGAAGCCCCAGCCGTCGCGGATTTAGAGCATTTTGTGAACCGCGTCATAAAATTCCAAGTTGAAAATTTATATACGCAAGAGCAATACGATATCATTTTAAGCTAAAGTTGTAACAAGATTTCGCTTAATCCTTGTTACAACTGAAATTTTACTTTCTATCACGAATTTTAAATACTAGAACCATAAGATTAGCCATAGGCATCTTCGGATGTCTTAGCCAACAATAATGAGGTCTATAATTATGAATGTAAGTGAAAGATTAGTGAACCACGGTTTTAAACATGTTTTGGACAGTAACCCAGTTAATACATGTTACATGGTGGATAGCCAAGGTAAAGAAGTGCAGATCACAACTGCGATGATTCGATCAGCCTGCCATCAGCTTTTACAGCGTTGCAGAACGATTAAAAAATAAGGGGCAATTTAAAGCCCCTTAATTTTTTTCAGGTTTAACCTTCAGCTGCCTGTTTAGGCAAACTCAAAATTGCAGCTTCAAAGCGTTGAATTTCATCTTCTAAATGCGTGAGTAGATTTTGCATTTTTGGTAACGCATTACGACAAGCGGTCAACCCTACTTCTAATTTATCTAAATAACTGGTCATTGTGATATTTAACGCCTGACCATCCATCACAATTGATGCCGGATAAAGTGCATCAAGTTTCGCTCCATTCCAATACAATGGTTCACGTGGACCAGGTACATTGGAAATCACAAGGTTAAATGCTTGGCGTTTTGGCAACATACCCGAAACAATATTGAGTCCTGCAGGACCATATACCAGTGCACTATAATTCAAAATTTCATTAGCAGTCATACGGCTAAAACGTTGTTTAGAGTTTTGCACGCTACGACGAATGATTTGTAGACGCTCGATTGGATCTTCAATGTGTGTAGCTAGGTTTGCCAAAATCATGGTGATGCGGTTACTTATATCAGAATCATCTGTACGCAGTGAGGCAGGAACCATTGCGATAAGCGGTTTCTTCGGTAAGCTTTCATGGCTAATCAGATATTCACGTAAAGCTCCGGCACAGACTGCTAATACTACGTCATTGATCGTCACACCCAATGATTTAGCAATATTACGCAAACGATCAAGCTCAAAAGATTGAGCTGCAAAACGACGTGAAGAACTGACACGTTGGTTTAAAATCGAAGGTGGTGCTTGGAATGTTGAAACGTAATCTGGATTTTTACCAATTTCTTTGAAGATGGTTTGTGAAAGCTCTTGCATGACTTTCGGCGTTACTTCAAGTTGTGACTTGATACCATCCATAATGCCTTTAATTTTACTAACAGATGGTGGTTTTGGTGCTTTTAAACGTTTTGCACGTTTACCCTCAACACACCACAAAGGCACTACATGCTTTTCATTTGGATCTTTAGATAATGATTTTTCAATTAGACGCATACCCGCTACGCCATCGACCATCGCATGGTGGATTTTGAAATACATTGCAAAGCGATTGCCTTCAATGCCTTCAATAATATCACATGTCCAAAGTGGCTTAGCGCGATCAATCAATGAGCTATGCTGTTGTGAAATATAAACTAGTAATTCACGAATACGGCCAGGGTTGGGTAGGGCGATATGGCGGAAATGGTGGTCAATATCAAACTCTGGATCTTCTCCCCAAAAAAGACCATTGAGCTGATTATTGAACGGTGGCACAGGAATGCTTTTGGATTGACGAATATCTTGGACTAAGTCATGTACAAAAGTGGGTGACGCATTTTCTGGAATCTCAAATAGAAAAAGACCGCCAACATGCATTGGCTGTTGTCTTTTCTCTAGTGAAAGAAAAATAAAATCAATAGGGTGTAATGGGCGCATAGCAGATATAGCCTCTCATTGCATTTTTTATAAGATACTCTTTGAGCTCTTATTAGAATTATTGAACCGTTAAACTAAGTATATACGGTTTGTTCTGGTTAAAATATGACTTTGTACACAGTAGTTAATAAAAATAAAACCACTGATGAATCAGTGGTTTTAGTTATTATTCTCGTGATTTTTTATTTTTTGAGATTGCCTGCATGAAGCCCGCATTCTTTGTGGGTCGCTTCTTCCCACCACCAACGACCTTCACGTTCGTGTTGGTTCGGGAGAACTGCGCGTGTGCATGGCTCACAACCGATGGAAATAAAACCACGTTCATGTAGTGGGTTGTATGGAATTTCCATCATGCGGATATAACTCCACACATCGGCACTTGACCAGTTTGCAAGTGGGTTATATTTGATAAGTTGTTTACCTTCACCTGAGAACCCAACGTCAGCTTGAACTACAGGTACATCACTACGTGTCGGGCTTTGATCTTTACGCTGCCCTGTAATCCAACCATCTAAAGTCGCTAATTTTTTGCGTAGAGGTTGTACCTTGCGTACACCGCAGCATTCTTGATGACCATCTTCAAAAAAACTAAATAGCCCTTTTTCATTGACCAATTGTTGCACTGCAGCAGATTCGGGAAAACAAATTTCAATATTGATATTATAGTGTTTACGGACTGTTTCGATGAATTGGTAGGTCTCTGCGTGCAAACGGCCCGTATCTAAACTGAAAACACGAAAAGGTTTGCCAATTCGAGATGCGATGTCAATGAGAACTACATCTTCTGCACCTGAAAATGAAATGGCAATTTCACCTTCTTGACTCAAGGCTAATTCTAAAATTTCTCTTGGTGATTTATCTGCATATTCAGCAGCGAGCGCATCTACATGGTCAATAGTCGGAATAACAGTCATGAATGTTCCTGGCGATAGGCTTGGGCACAATTGTAAATCATTCTAAGCAAAACCGTTTGCTTGCTTTCGACTTTAATCTTGCAGAATAAAATCGTTTTCTTCAACAACAGCGCAAAAGTGAAAATGTTAATGGTATGATACAGCAATTTTTAACCAACATTGGAAGCATTCATGGAAATCGTATGCCTAGATCTTGAAGGGGTGTTAGTTCCGGAAATCTGGATTAATTTTGCAAAAAAAACAGGGATTAAAGAGCTCGAGGCGACCACACGTGATATTCCAGATTACGATGTCTTAATGACTCAACGTTTAAACATCCTAAAAGAGCACGGTTTAGGATTAAATGATATTCAAGAAGTGATCGCAGACATGGGACCTTTTGAAGGTGCAAAAGAGTTTGTTGAATGGGTACGCACACACTTTCAATTGATTATTCTGTCAGATACATTCTATGAGTTTGCACATCCATTGATGAAGCAGTTAGGTTGGCCGACAATTTTCTGTCATAAGCTTGAGACAGATGAAAATGGCATGATTACGGCTTATAAATTACGTCAACCTGATCAAAAGCGTCAGGCTGTAAAAGCATTACATGGTTTGAATTTCCGTGTGATTGCCGCTGGTGATTCTTATAATGATACGACAATGCTTGGTGAAGCTGATCACGGTTTCCTGTTCGATGCACCAGCAAATGTGATTGCTGAATTCCCACAATTTCCACCACTTCATGGTTATGAAGCATTGAAACAGGCGATTCGTTCTGTATCACAACGTAATATCCCTGAATAATCGATTTCCCTCAACTATCTTTTAAATATGTTGTGGAAAATTAAAAGATAAAAGGCGCTTAAATAGCGCCTTTTATCTTGAATCAATAATTAAAATTTATAACCAATTTTCATACCATAAGCGATGGCGTCATTATTCTCAAATTCAGCAACATAATTCGGTGTATTAAACTGAGAGCCTGATTGTGCTTTGGCATCACCCAACCAAAAATATTTTACTCCACCAGCAATAAAGTAGTTGGGAGCAGGGCTATATTGGATACCTAAACCAACATTCCAATATCCTTCTGTTGGTCCTAATGTGGTCACAGGGTTACCTGCACCTGAGTCCCAACCAATCGATACATTACCTGCCCAATGATCATTCACTTTACGACCTACACCAGCAGTAATTGAGTATTGATCTTCTGTATAGGCTACTAGATCAAAACCATCTTTTTTACCTGTTGCTGCAACAATTGGTGGTAATACAGAAGCGGCACCGAACTTGTATGGACGAATCGCAAAATCTTTCCAGTTCACCCAACGTAGGTTGGCGAATGCCACTGTATTTTCCATAATGCCTGTCTGGAAATCAAAGTTCACTGATTGAGGTGTGGTGATTTCAGTTGTGCCTTCAGAATTATTAATTTTATTTAAAATAGCATCAAAACCAGCATTGCCCGTCATTCCCGCAATACCATGGTTTTCATAAGCATTCATCTCATGCTTGATTTTAGCGCGGTAAGTGATCGAGGCTTTGAGAGCAATTTCGGGGATTTGATATGCTGCACCTGCTAACCAGCCTACCGCCTCATCCTTACCTGTTTTAAAGTCATAGCCACTATAAGCACTATAACTCGTTCCACGTAATAGGACTGTACTGTCTAGTGTTTGGTAAACTGCGCCAGCATAAAGATTCCAGTTTTGGTTAGGTTGAAAACCAAATAATAAATTTAAATTTTCAGTATCAACAGTAACTGATGTACCACCTTTGAATGGTAGGGGGCGACTTTCAATGAAATTACTTTTTCCTTTATATTCTGCATCAGCACCATAGGGTTGATCATAAATTAGTCCGACTGAGAGTTGTTCAGTGGCTTGAATCTTTAATGCAGCATGTGGAGAGTAGTAATGATTTGCCATATTACCAGTATTGTTTTGAGAGGTATCCTGACCTGTAACATTTGGATCAAGTACTGTTAGACCTGCTTCAAAATAATTATTGGGTTGTAGGAAGGGTGCAATCGACTGACCAGAGCGGTCAAGTGCAGCTGCAAATGTTGAACCTGCTGGAACCGTACACAAAAGAATAGCTTTAGTAATAGCATGAAGCTTCATTAAAAATGTCTCGCATTTCAAGATGGAACTAGAAAGGAGCGCAAAGTAACATAATTTTTTTCAATGCAAATATTGTACAAATGTCAATAAATGAACTGCTAAAGTCATGAAAGATGCTTGAGTTAAATAATTAATTTTGATTGTATTTTTATAGTTAATATTTTACTAATTTATTTTTTCTATATTTGTATTTACGTGATAATGGTAGGTATAAAAAAGACCATCAAATGATGGCCTTTTTTATTCGACGTGTTGATTAGAAACGGTAACCCATCTTTAAACCGTAAGCGATAGCATTATTGTCTTCAAAAGTAGCTACATACTCATTAGTACCAGATTGTGCACCAGTTTGTGCTTTAGCATCACCTAACCAGAAGTATTTCACACCGCCAGAAATAAATGTAGCAGGTGTAGGACTATATTGAACACCAAAGCCTACATTCCAATAACCTTCTGTTGGACCTAAAGTCGTTACAGGGTTACCCGCGCCAGAATCCCAACCCACAGACACGTTACCTGCCCATTGTTCATTTAACTTACGACCAATACCTGTGTTTACAGACCATTGATCATCAGAGTATTCAACCAGGTTAAAACCGTTTGGTTTGCCAGCAACTAGACCAGGAGCACCAAGTGCTTTAGACAATTGACCAAAAGTATATGGTTGGATTGAAAAATCTTTCCAATTTACCCAGCGTACATTAGCAAAAGCAACTGTATTTGCCATGATACCTGTCTGGAAATCAAGGTTTACAGATTGTGGCGTAGTGATTTTAGTTTCTGTTTTAGCACCATTTGTAGGAAGTGCTGCTGTCACACCTAGACCTGCAAGTACGCTTTGTAATGCTGGGAAATCTAATAATGATAAAGTTTCAGTCGTTGTAGCATCGTGATCAATTTCAGAGCGGTATGTGAGAGATGCTTTAAGTGCAATCTCTGGAATTTGATACGCAGCACCTGCTAACCAGCCTAGACCAGTGGTTTCTTTGATTTTTGCATCGTAACCGTTATAAACACTATAAGCTTGACCACGAAGGCTCACATTACCTTTGATGGTTTGAATGACTGGACCAGCGTAGAAGTTTAGGTTTTTATTCGGTTGGAAACCAAAAACCATAGAAATGTTTTGAGTATCGACTTCAACTTGTGTGCTATTTGAACCAGTGCTTGAGCCAAGATAAGGTTTTGCAGCAGTTAAAGCCGCGTTCGTTTGTTGAAGTTTTTGTAAACCACCTGCAACAGTGACATTACCTGCAAGAGCAACCCGTTGTAATGCGCCCAGAATTTCTTGTTGAGTTGGGTTTGCTGGATTACCGCCAGTCTGATTAGTTACCTGTTGAAGAGCTGGTCCAAATGAAGCGCCAGCTGCATTTACTAATTGGCTAATAGACTTAGTTGATAAATCAGATAAAGACTTTTGACTTAATACTCCATCATTTGGGCTTGAAACAAATACGTTCTCACCTGTGTATTTGGCATCTGCACCAAAAGGTTGGTCGTAAAGTAACCCAAAAGAAATATTATCTGTAAGTTGAAGTTTTAAAGCTGCACTAGGGAACATGTAATCGTCACCCATGTCACCAATTTCACGTTGAGTTGGTGTTCCGCCAGCTTCTTTACCTTCTACTGTTGGATCTAGAACCGAAAGACCAGCTTCAAAATAATTACCTGGTTGGAAAAAAGCTGACATTGATTGACCTGAGCGGTCTAAAGCTGCTGCAAAAACTCCAGTTGCAGGTAGCGTCGCTAAGATCATGGCAGTGCTAAGATGTTTTAATTTCATTTTAAATCTTTCCTTGAATTTCAAGATTTTTAAGTAAAGAAGCTATGATTGGCACGCCAAACTGATTATTAAATGTATTTGGCTATAACTTCATGTAACAAAAATACCATAATTAGAATAAGAGTAAATATTCTAAATGAACTATCCAGTACGAATGATTGCATGAAAATGGATAAAAAATGCTATAAATAATTATATACATATGTGTTTTTATTGATAATATGATGAAATATATAAAGTTTTAGTTTGAATTTTCGTACTCAAATAATTGCATTTTTGCAAAAAAAAATTTTTATTAGGTCAAAGATTTTTTGTAAAAAATTAGATTCTATCTACATAATTTGTCATATATGTGCAATTTCTCTGATCAAATAATTTTTCATATAAATTTTACAGAAAATTTACGCGGTTCACTTTTTCTAACATAGAGAATTTACGCAGTCAATTTCCATACTAGTGCTGACTTATTTTTTTAATGGCATGTGCTATGTGGGAATTTATTTCCGTATTTATCCTTGCATTGATTTTAGCCTATCCATTAGGACGCTATCTTGCAGATGTGATGCAAGCTCAACCAATGAGAAGCGATCGTTTCTTTAAATGGATCGAACAACCAAATTATTCCATTTTGAACGTGAAACAAGTGGGTATGAATTGGCGACAATATCTTGCTGCATTTATCCTCAGTAATCTTTTGTTGTTGGGTATAAGTATAGCGATCTTAATGACGCAAGCTTGGTTACCGTTGAATCCAGATCGTATTCCAAATATGAATTGGGATTTAGCAGTACACACAACGATTTCATTTCTAACCAACACCAATCAACAGCATTATTCAGGACAGGCTCAATTGTCTTATCTGTCGCAAATGACTGTGATCGTTGGTTTGCAATATTTATCTCCAATTATGGGTTTGGCTTTGTTAACAGCCATGTTAAGAGCTTTATTTTTACAGCCCAAAGATCAAGCTTTGGAAAATATTAAATCCAAAAATGCGTCACAGATTAATCTTGGAAATTATTGGATGGATATGATCCGACCATTATTCAGATTCTTTATTCCTTTGGGTTTAGTTTTTTCTCTATTACTGACTTTTCAAGGTGTGCCATCTACACTTTCTGCTGGTCCAACTGCGCAAGTTTTAGATCGAAGCACTGAAGTTCAGACCCAGCATATTCCTCTTGGACCTGTTGCACCGATGGTGGCGATCAAGCAATTAGGCAGTAATGGTGGTGGTTGGTATGGTCCGTGTGCCTTTAGAAAATCCAACGCTATTATCGAATATGCTGGAGATACTTGCGATTTTACTGATTCCAATGTCGGTTGTGTTTATGCTTGGTCGTTTTGTGCAACGCAAAAAATTAATGTGGATGATTTTGGGCACAATGTTGTTGATGTCATTGGTTTCTACATTATTCACTTTGTGGGCTGAAAAATCCTCCTTGATTCCTAATGTTGCATTAATGGAGGGTAAAGAAGTCCGTTTTGGAGCTGAAGCTTCTGCTTTGTGGGGAAGTTTAACCACACAGGTGAATAATGGTTCGGTCAATATGATGCATGACTCAGCTTCACCATTTACGGGTTTGGTTGAGCTATGCAATATGCTGATCAATGCCATTTGGGGGGGATTGGTTGTGGTTTATTACAATTTTTTATCTATCTATTTTTAGCCGTATTTATCGCGGGTTTGATGACAGGTCGCACGCCTGAATTATTTGGACGAAAAATTGAAGTCACTGAAATTAAGTTATTGGCATTGGTCATTCTCTTACAACCAGTGGTGATTCTTGGTTTAACTGCAATCGCCATCGCTTTCCCATCTTTAACAGGAAATACAAACCCTGCATCGCATGCTATTAGCCAAGTCTTTTATGAATATGTGTCTGCGTTTGCCAATAATGGTTCTGGTTTTGAAGGTTTAGCCGACAACACTGTATGGTGGAATTTAAGTACCAATGTTGCGTTATTAGCAGGTCGTTATAGCGTGTTGATCATTCCAGTTTTAATTGCAGTCAGCCTAGCAACCAAACCTAAAGCAGATGAGACCAAGGGTTCATTACAGATTGAGTCGTCTACATTTGCGCTGACTTTAATCGGAATTGTACTGATTTTAACGCTTTTACAATTTATGCCAGTGTTGGTGATTGGACCAATTGCTGATTATTTATCTGTAAAGATCTAGTGGAGCAAGCACCATGAATCTCTCTAATGCGACACAAATGGATATCTTGAATAAAGAAATTATTCAGCAAACCTTTTATAAATTATTACCACAGCATGCCTTTAAAAATCCTGTGATGGCATGTGTATGGATTGGAACTGTGTTGACCATCGTGGCAACGTTGATAGGTAACACCAGTTTTGGATTTGGTATTTTACTGGGGGCTTAGGAAGTTAAGCATATCAAAAAGTATGGTAACTTCCTTATATGAAAGCAAAAAATAGATACTATTCCCGTTCAAGAATCACAGAGGCAAAATTCAGACAGATCATTCGCTTTTTTGCCATGGATTTAACTGCTTCAGATACAGCTAAACTCACCAATATTTCTGTACGTTCCATCAATACAATTTACATCAGGTTGCGTAAAAAGATTGCGGCACAATGTGAGGAAATATCTCCTTTCAACGGTATCGTTGAACTTGATGAATCCTACTTTGGTGCTCGTCGTATTCGAGGAAAACGTGGACGTGGTGCATCAGGAAAAACCATTGTATTTGGACTACTCAAAAGAGATGGAAACGTATACA